>DATGOS010000591.1:0-7213 GCA_035305725.1 Cyclobacteriaceae bacterium | reverse complement strand
CCCCTACTTCCTGCACCCCCTCGTGGCTGCCGATCACATTTTCCACTTCGTTTGGATACACATTAAACCCTGAAACCAGGATCATTTCCTTTTTCCTGTCCACTATCCTGATGAAGCCGTCCGCGTCTATGGTGCCTATATCTCCGGATTTGAACCAGTCCCCCTGAAAAGCTTTTTCTGTCTCCTCCGGACGGTTCCAATACCTTTTCATCACCTGTGGCCCCTGTATTCACAGTTCTCCTTTTTCCCCCACGCCAAGGTCATTGCCCTCATCATCAATGACTTTAATGTTCGTATTGGGAAGTGGCAAGCCGATGGTGCCCAGACGCTCCGTACCGTCAATGGGATTACAAGAAGCCACCGGGGAGGTTTCGGTAAGGCCATAACCTTCGGACAAAGGGCAGCCTGTCACGTTCTTCCACCTTTCGGCTACGGCCTTTTGAACCGCCATACCCCCGCCCACAGCCACTTTCAATCCGCTGAAGTCAAGTTGGTGGAAGGGCTTGTAATTCAACATCCCGTTAAACAGGGTATTAACCCCCAGGAAAACCGTAAACTTATGTTTGGACATTTCCTTACAAAAAGCAGGCATGTCCCGCGGATTGGTGATAAGCACGTTGTGCGCCCCTATCTTTAACATGGACAGGCAATTCACTGTCAGCGCAAAAATATGGTATAAGGGTAAGGCCGTGATCACCGTTTCTTCCAGCTCCCTCAACCTCGGCTTCATCCAAGCTGAAATCTGCTGCATGTTCGCCACGATATTGCCGTGACTTAACTCAGCGCCTTTCGACACGCCGGTAGTGCCTCCGGTATACTGGAGAAATGCCAGATCGGAACGGTTCAGGCTTTCTTTTTTATACTGAAGTCTTGCCCCTCTTTTTAGCGCATCGTTAAACCGCAATGCCCCGGGAACATTGTATGGGGGAACCATCTTTTTAACATGCTTTACCACCAGATTGACAACGCGTCCTTTTATTCCCCCCAAAAGATCTCCGATTTGCGTAATGATGATGTGTTTCACCTTTATCTCACCCCGAATCTTCTCCAGATTGGCGGCGAAGTTGGCAAGAATGACAATGGCATCCACACCGGCGTCCGTGTACTGATGTTTCATTTCGCTCGGTGTGTATAGAGGGTTCACATTAACCACCACGAGCCCCGCCTTCAAAGCACCGAACAATGCCACCGGGTATTGCAATAGGTTTGGCATCTGTATCCCCAACCGGTCTCCTTTTTTCATCTTCAGCTCCTGCTGCAGGAATGCGGCAAAACTGGTGGACAGTTCCCCCAGCTCCTTAAAGGTGAGTGTCTTTCCCATGCACTCGTAGGCTACGGCATCCTTGTATTTGCTAACACTTTCGTCAAACATTTCCACAAGGTTTGCGTAAGCCGTGACATCAACGGTGTGGGGAACCGAATCAGGATAATATTTAAGCCAGGGAAACTCTTGCATGGTTGGTTCCGGTTAATGATATTTGATCAGACATAGGATGAATCACCAATATAGATAATTCCAGAAAAAATATCAGCCAACTTCCAAGATATTGATAATTTTATGACCGGATGATTGAAACCGGCCTATAAAACAACAAAAAGCACAAAATGGCACACAATTGGAAGCGCCCAAAAACATAACCTATTATTTTATGAACCTGAAAATAAATTTCCTGGTCCTGGTGGTCCTTTTATCCATTGGATTAGTCAATGCCCAACAGGACTCCCTGGCGATATCTTTGGAGCAGTCCCTGAAAAACAGCCTTTTGAAAAGCATCGAACAAAAAACCGATTCTCTAAATGAAAACCTGGGAACCAAGCTCTCTGACCTTGACCTGAAGATTCAGCTCCTGGACAAAAGTCTGGAGCAGACAAGCAACGAACAGCAACTGACGGAAAAGCTGGTGGAAAGGGTGAAGTTGATCGAAGACTTTCAGCAGGCAGAAAGGGATACAGAGCTAAACGTCTTCAAGGGAAACTACCAGTCTGCCATCATCAACGTGGTATCCATGGAAAGGGAACTTAAACCGCTGATTCTTTTTAACACCACCAGGGAGTTTTTTACTACCCTGCAATCCGTCAGCAATCCCACCAATTATCCTGGCTTTAATGACTGGTACGCCGGGTTTAAAGCCTATGTGAACGAAAACAAGGGAAACAGTGCGACCATGGGGGTAGTCTCAAACCTGATGAGTCTGACGGGAGACCTCAGTGCCGGCACGCCCATCTTCGGCACTTTTAGCCAGGCCCTGTTTATGGGTATGTCCAATTACGTGGATAACCTGGGAGGAAGGAGAAATGAAGACCTCAAGAAGCAAAGCCAGGAAATGTTTGAGCTGGTCACCGAACTTGGCCAGTTTACGCACGACATGAATTTGGTCGAAACAGAATGGGAGGCCATCGATGTGGAGCTTGAAGAGCTGAAAAGGCTCTATGAGCAGAACCTTTCCAAAAACCTAAAAATTTTGAACGTGGACAAGGCCGACTTCACACGAAGGTACACTCAGGAAAATGACGCCAACAAAAGATATCAGTACCTAAACGAGCTCACGGAAATCATCTCGGGCCGCGTAAGTGAAGAAAGAGTCGACAACCCCAAAAACTGGAAAAACACTTTCTTTTATGAAATGACAGAGATACAGTCGTTAAAAATAAGATTTGGTACCATCACTTTTAGGATCAGTGAAAACATCCTCAAGTACAACGACCTGATCGAAAAGTATAAAAACAGCAAGCATCTGGGACCAAAAATGGCGGACCTGGAATTCAAACTGAACAACCTGAAAAATTCCTTTGACAAAGCTTTCAGTCCGCTGGACTATATAAATTCCGCGCATAAGATGTACAAGGTGTATTAGTGCCAGGATACGAGACCGGTTGGCCCTATTTATGGTTCCTTTTTGCGAGCCCTGCCGGTTTGGGAGGCCCGCAAAAGGAACCAATTTACCTTATTCCAGCTTTTACCCAATAAACACAATATTGGAGATCGATGAATAAATTCCTCCTGGGGAGTATATCAACCGCAGTCGCAGGATTGCTTATCTTCCTTATCCTCAACAAGAAGGAACAAAGGGAGGAAATCAAGTACAATTCCGCCTTACTGCAGCAGCAGATTCAACAGGTAGGAAAACTGATCGTTACCGAAGGAAATTTTTCCCAGGTAACCAGTTATAAGAACACCCGCAGAAACTATCTGAACCTGTTTCCGGCCAACAAAAAAGCACTGGTAATCGTCAACGCCAAAGTCACTGTATCCTATGATTTAAGGAAGATCCGGACTTCCATCGATGAAGAAAACAAAATCCTGACTATTGATGAAATTCCACAAGCGGAAATTAACATCTATCCCGACATAGAATACTACGATGTCACGCAGGATTATTTCAATAAATTTGATGCGGGCGACTACAACAAGATCAAAGTGTCCGTCAGCAAGATGATGGAAGAAAAAATTGAAGCCTCCGATCTCCGGGAAAACGCAAAGGAAAGGCTGATCAGCGAACTTCACAAAATATATATCCTCACCAACGCTATGGGCTGGACCTTAAGATATCAGGAGGAAACCATTTTATACCCGGAAAAAATGTTGGAACTGGAAATGTAAAACCGCTGGATTGCCGAACCGCAGGGGGGCAACAAAGATCCCCTACCCCCACAATTTCGGAGGAGCTGAACAAATCGGGGCGAAGAGGCATCACTGCCGGAGTTTTTCCTTAAGAAATTTAACCCTTTCCCTAATGTTGGTATCGGAGCCATCAGCTTCCAAAGACACCGCCTTTATAAAATCGACCACCGCACCCTGGTGATCCCTTGACCGGCCATCGGTCATGCTGACATACCTCATCGTCGACCACAGCAAGGTTTTCAATTCACGCTTTTCATCATCGGTCATATAATATTCCACCAGGATGGTGTTGTGGTTATGCCAGATCACACGGCTCATAATCCGCACCCATTCTCCGACCATTGCGGGCCTTACATAGGAAATATTATGGTTATACACAACCCAGGTGGCTTGGTATTTCTTGATCAGGTCAATCATCTCCAGACCGTACAACTTTGGCACCTGGTCTTCCCGCGCATTGAAGAAATAATCAAAATACTTGGCGTTGTTCAGGTGCTGTAAAGGGTCACAGTCCTGAAAGCGGATGACCACCCGACTTTCGGTTTCTCTGGGGTAATGTTTTGCGGGGTCGTATTCAAACATGTCGTTGTGGTTAATAAAGCTAGAGGGGCACCTTTATGTCAATAAACAGGAAATTCCTTACGCAGTCCCTGAAAGTTATCAATCATGGACCAGGAAGGGGCGGTGTAGAAAATCCTGCTATCCGCACCTACGGTCCCTGTTCTTACATACTCCAGGGCCGCCTTCAGCCGCTTTTCCTCCAGGTCTCCCCAATTTCTTCCGGGATCATCGCCCACCGGAAAATCCACCGGCAAACCGGAGAAATATTCCGCCTTTCCGTTGGCATTGGCTATGGCAAAAGTTATTGGCACGAGCTCGACATTGGCCGTCTCCAGAACTTTGTAGAATCCTGACAATGGAAAGGCTCCTACGGGCTTTCCGTAGGTATTGTCCCCTATCAACACCACGTCCAGGTAGGGTGCGAGACAGTTGATCAGCAATTCACTTGCGGAAGCGGAACCTCTTGAGGTGATGAAGATGATGCGGTCGATTTCAATATTCCCCCGCTTCTCAAAGTACTTGCTTTCGTTTAGATCCGACTTTTGGGAGTTGAGGGCATTGGTATACATCAAACTCCCGGAATACCCCGAGGGAATCAGGTAATTCATGATCTGCTCCGCAACGTCCACGGACCCTCCTCCATTGTACCGTAGGTCCACAATCAGTTCGTCGATATTGTTTTCCCCAAAATAGGCCATGCTCTCCTCCACTTCAAGGCTTTTGGTGGGTTCTACGCCAAGTGCCGCCTTGAACCCGTTATACACCCAGTAGCCGATAGTACTACCGTCTGTTTTGATAACATCCCGATATAATACGGAATTGGACTGGTAATCTGTTTTTTGGATGGTCCTGGCCGTACGGGAACCGTCCGGCAATGCAAAACCAAACGTATTGCTGACGCCCACCTGTTCAGGTCCTAGATTGAAATCATAGCCGTTTCCCTTTCTGTAAGAATCCACCGGTCGGCCGTTAATTTCAACGATCTCCCAGCCACGTTCCACGCCTGCTTCACCCGCCGGACTCCCGGAATAGACAAATGACACATATACTCTCCCCTCCTGACTGAGAGAAAACCCCAACCCGTGTCCGATATTCAACCCGGTAAAAGCCCGGTTAAACTGCTCCCTGGTGGTGAGGTAAGACCATCTGTCCAGGGTCTTGTACCGAAGCACCTCAAGAAGTTCCTCATTGGAAAGCAAACGGGCATCTACGGTAGCGGGAAGTTCGTGGTCCCAATAATACCACTCATGCATCGCGTCGAAAATCGTCTCCTTGACTTTGGCGGGATGAACCTTGGGACCATCGTCATCTACCGTACATGAAAACGTCAGGAACGTCGCCAAAACCGGAACCAAAAAAAGCTGACTTTTTCTTATTCTTGCTATCATATTAAATCGATCAAAGATAATAACGTAAATCTCCGGCCTTTTTGTTTTGACAAAGCAATATAATTCCGAAATACGCCCGCTGCCGGCTCTCCTCCTGCTGATCTGCGGATTATTTCCGGGGGTGGGGTTCTTTTGAGCAAGGGATTTCGTATTTTTGTGGAATGTTGTCAATTAATAATCTATCCTATTACATCGGAGGCAGGGCGCTCTATGAGAATGCTTCCTTACATATCAAACCCAAAGACAAGATAGGCTTGGTCGGCTTGAACGGAACCGGAAAATCTACCTTGTTGAAAATCATATCAGGCGATTTTCAGCCCTCCGCGGGCGAGATTCAAAAAGCCAAGGACTGTACGATTGGATTCTTAAACCAGGACTTGCTGTCTTACCAGTCGGAAGACAGCATCCTGGAAGTGGCTTTGGAAGCTTTTAAGGAAACGCTGCTGCTACAGGAACAAATCGATGAGGTGTTGAAGCAAATGGAAACCGATTATTCCGAGGAAATCATTCATAAACTGGCAGACCTACAGGAGCGTTTTGAATCCCGGGAAGGATACACCATAAAGGCAAAAGCCGAAGAAGTTCTGGAAGGAATCGGTTTTGCCACCGGTGATTTATCGCGGCCGCTTAAAAGCTTTTCGGGAGGCTGGCGGATGAGGGTGATGCTGGCCAAATTACTTTTGGAAAAACCCGCGCTGCTGTTGCTTGACGAACCGACCAACCACCTCGACCTTCCCTCCATACAGTGGGTGGAAAACTACCTGAAGACCTATGAAGGGGCCGTGATGGTGGTCTCCCATGACCAGACTTTTTTGGACAACTGCATCGAAACCACGGTGGAAGTGGCCCACCAAACGCTGACGGCCTATCCTGGGAATTATTCCTTTTACAAAAAGGAAAAGAAGGAAAGGATGGAAATCCAGCAAAACGCCTACGAAAACCAGCAACAAATGATCAAGCAGACGGAAAGGTTTATTGAACGTTTCCGGGCCAAAGCTTCCAAATCCAACCAGGTGCAGTCCCGCGTAAAAGCCCTCGAGAGGCTTGACAGGGTTAACGAGGTGGTAGATGACAACATGGCCGTAAACTTCAAGTTCACTTTCTCCCGCCCCTCGGGACGGGAACTGGTAAGCCTGGAGGAAGTGTCCAAAGCTTATGGGGATAATGTTATTTTGCGAAATACCACTGCAAGAATCCAACGTGGCGACAAAATTGCATTAATTGGTGCCAATGGAAAAGGGAAATCCACCTTGTTGCGGATCATAGACGGCACCGAGCCAATAAGCGGCAAAAGTACCTATGGCTATAATGTCATCAAGTCCTTTTTCGCGCAACACCAACTCGAGGCGCTGAACGTCAACAATGAAATACTCCAGGAACTGCAGCAAGCGGGCAGTGACAAGTCTGAGACAGAGCTTAGAAATGTGCTGGGTTGCTTCCTGTTTACCGGGGACGATGTGTTCAAGAAAATCAAGGTATTGTCCGGCGGGGAAAAATCCCGGGTCGCTCTGGCCAAAACGCTGATTTCCGATGCGAACTTTTTATTGCTGGATGAACCCACGAACCACCTGGATATCCAATCGGTAAACATCCTGATCCAGGCACTACAGCAGTATGAGGGTACTTTTATTACAGTTTCCCA
>DATGOS010000590.1:0-4083 GCA_035305725.1 Cyclobacteriaceae bacterium | reverse complement strand
GCCCCCCCACTACTGTCGTCACGCCCTGGTGAAGTTTGCTCAGGGCATTGGGATGCTCGGGGATATCTTCCAGGTGTGCGTGCAGATCGATAAATCCCGGCGCCACAGCCATACCCGAAGCATCAATGATATGTTCCGATTTAGCCTCTTTAAAGTCACCAAGGGCAGCAATTTTACCGTCCCTTATCCCGATATCCATTTGCACGCCCGGATTTCCCAGGCCGTCGTACACCGTACCGTGTACAATCAACACATCGAATGAGGGACTGGTACATCCCTGGAAAAAAAACAAACTGAAAAAAATCCACAAGGCGAGGGAAATATCAGGTTTTGCGAATCTGTACATCGGGAACCGATGAGGTGTCTTGGTGCTGTCGAACATATTGGTTGTTTTATACAAAAAATAAATATACGGGAAATGGACGTTGAAACTTTCAGATTTAGCTAAAAAATCCCGCTATTCCATAAGCTTCCAATCAATAACCCTGTCTTTTCCGATTGCGTCCTCCCCGATTACGCCCAGATACCTCCCCATCCAATAGGGCAGTAGCCAAATATCCCCGGCACTGAATTCGGATCTCCCGTCATTTCCCCCGTCCAGCACAAACCGGTTGGCATTGTGCCGGGAAATCCGGAGTTCATCGGGAGGCAGTACCTCTGTGGTGCTCTGTTTCCTGAAGTTGGGCGCAATTAGGGTAATATCCTTTCGGTGGCTGTTGTTCATGGTCCAACTGATCAGGTCCAGCGGATATTCCTGCAGGTACCAAATGGCCTCCTCCCGGTCAAAATTTTCGGGATTTACCATAGCGGTGAAAATATTCCAGGCACCTTCCTTTTCGGGCCTTTCCGCTTCCCAATGGTCTATGATGCTTTCCTTGTATTTTGCTTTCAAAGAATCGTTGAAGGCATACCGATACAGCCCCCAATAACCCAAAAAGTACATTTCATCATCGGAATGGTTCCAGGACTCGGACAACATCCTGCTCCAGTCATCACCGTCTTTGGCATTCCCGATCCGCTCCATGGGCACCATCAGGTTGTCCAGGTACCCATGTTCGTGCATGAGTTCGAAAGCCTTGTCCCTGTAAACTTCCTTTTTGGTAAAATGGTAAGCGGTCTGCAGCATGGCGATGATGTTTGAAGAGTTGAGCTTCCTGTCTCCCACCTCGGGCGGCAGGGCATTTACATAATCGGGATTCCACCTGCCCCAGGTGGTAGGCTGCCCGTCGTAATCGACCAGATACAGACCGTTGTCCAGTATATGTCCCATCAGTGTATCGATCAGCATCACAGATTGGGCCCGCAGTTGTTGGTCATCAACCAGTTCGGCCACCACCCCGAAGGCGAAGATATGGCCTATCGCTTCGTCACTGCTGGTGGTGGCTTTCCAGTCCCATTCCGGGTCCGCAGAATGTTGCCATCTTTCAGGATCGGCCAATATGTCAATATATCCGCTGCGGGCAAAGGACCTGGACGGGAATCCCGGTACGGGATTGATGCTGTAGAGCCTTTCCATAGCCGCCATGGATTCCCTTATATTTTGAAGCGCTTCCCCGGTAGGCTCGACCGCATAGCGGAATGCCTGTCCTCCCAGGTACATGGCAGTCCATAATCCGTCATTGTCAGAATCTCCCAGCCGTCCCGTGCTCACTTTTCCTTTGTCCATGTTGACCAGCGTGGCGTTAAATCCATACCGGATATGCCGCTCCCGGACCTGCTCTTCAAACAGCATAGCTTTTTCGTGCAAAGTCATCTCCACCTGCACGAGTTTGGCAAATCCGCTGTCAGTCAATACCAGCACGCCTTCGACATCCTCCTCAATATCCAACACTTTTTCTCCCGGCAACCACCGTTCGCCGAAATAATAATCGTATCTCCCGTCTTCCCGCAGCATAAAGGCACCCTTTTCTGAACCAAACCATAGCTTCCCCTGGATGTTCTTGATCACCGTCAGATGGGGCCAGGGCAGTTGCATCCGCAAATCACCCACGGGTTGGTAAGAATTTTCATGAAGGTCCAGATAACCTTCCTGCGTCCCCACAACTATTTTTCCTTCCTCTTCCAGAATTTCAAAACAGGTCAAACCCTCTCCGGTAAAAACCTCCTCCAGACGCTGTTCCTCCTTGGTAAAGGTCAAAAGGGAACCGCTGGTCAGAATCATAAAAATACCGTCAGACTTATGATACTTGAGGTCCAGGATATCCTGCCCCTTCAAAGTCTCTTTCCATAGGGATTGGGATTCTGCCAAAAATTCCAGGGACTTCCCATCGGAAATCAGAAAGCTGAAATCCGGTCCGCCGGCTAAAAGATGGGGATGGTCGAGTTGGTGTTTGATGTAAACCGATCCAGCCCAGGCATTTCCAAACAGTGCCTGATCATCCAGGTATATAAACTGCTCCTGGTAGGTGCCTAAGCCGGACAGGTTTTTATCCGCCATGGGAAGATAGGTTTTATCCGGCACCAAGGTACCGGGATAAAGAAACCGGCCGGCGTCTGGTTTGTACAAACCTTCCTCAGATAATATCTGAATATTCCCGTTTCTGTCTGTTCGGATTTTTTCCAAAACCAGTGGTTCCTCCACATAGTATTTGACGCTATATTCCTGCGAAAAAGGTTGGTCACCTGGCGATGAAACGTTGTTCCTGCCGCCTCCATGGGAGCTACAGGACCAGAAACCCACCAAAAACATCGCTAGCGGCAGATAAAAATGCTGTTTCATTATAAATTGGAATAGTTCTTTCCAATAATACCCACCAAGGTATCTTTCGTACCATTCCTATCCCCACTTTTCGACAACGGAAAAAAAATAACCCTTTAGTATTTGCTTTTCTCTTGATGCCAGCACCTACCGAAAATTCCAAAACCACCGAAAAAATAAAATTTTTCATTCTCAAAGCAAGAAATGTTGGATTATTTCTTCAATAGCCTTAATTTCCCAACTACTTCATCAATTTAATAGGATAACCTATCCCTGGATCAACAAATCGCCAACATATGAAAAAATTACTGATACGACTTGGGAAGTTCATGCTGTATCCTACCGGCTGCATGTTAGGCGCTGCAATTTTAGCAAGCCCATCGCTGGCAACAAATGGATTTTCTCCATCAATACCTGCCAAAACGGTAGTTGTTACGCCTTCTCCGGCGGAAGCATCTTCAGAGAATAGCCATGAAAAATACGCCGGGGAAATCCGGATCGAAGTAAGGGGAACGGTAACTTCCTCGTCTGACGGGCAGGGCATTCCGGGTGTAAGCGTCCTGATCAAAGGCACCGAAACCGGCACGGTAACCCATGTTGACGGTACTTATACAATAAATGTACCCAATGAAGATGGGATTTTGGTTTTTTCATCCATTGGCTATGTATCCCAGGAAGTTCCGGTTAATGGCCGCACGATTATCAACATTACCCTCACGGAGGACGTGCAGGGCCTGGAGGAGGTGGTCGTGGTAGGTTACGGGACCCAAAAGAAGGCCAACCTTACGGGATCGGTAAGTTCCGTAGGTTCCGAATTGCTAAGTAAAAGACATGCTTCCCAGGCTTCGCAGTTGCTGCAAGGGGTCACCAGCGGCGTCACCGCCACGCAGACATCCGGTGAGCCGGGACAAGACGCGGCGTCTTTAAAAATCAGAGGCCTTGGTACCTTTAGCGGTGCGGGCACAAATCCTTTGGTGATTGTAGACGGCGTCCCCGGTTCCATCAATGCCGTCAATCCAAATGATATCGAAAGCATTACAGTGCTCAAGGACGCGGCATCGGCAGCCATTTATGGATCAAGGGCCGCCAACGGGGTTATCCTTATCCAAACCAAGGAAGGCAGGCAGGGAAAAATGCAGGTTAGCTATGAAACCTATGTCGGCAAACAGGAGGCCACCGAACTTCCGGAATACGTGGATTCCTGGACTTATGCGGAAATGAAAAATGAAGCCCGGCTCAATATGGGGCAAAACCCGGAATTCACCCAGGAGGACATCAATAAATTCAGGTCCGGTGAGGATCCGGACAATTACCCCAACAAGCACCACCTTCGAGACTTGTTCAACTCCGGAAGCGGCCTCCAAACCAAACATAACCTCACCTTT
>DATGOS010000589.1:0-3141 GCA_035305725.1 Cyclobacteriaceae bacterium | reverse complement strand
GATCAGATGGGGAACAATCAATCCAACAAAACCGATGATGCCGGTCATCGACACCCCTACCCCAACCATCAATGCGCTGAAAAATAAAACTATGAATTTGACTTTTTGCACATTGATGCCTACGTGGAAGGCCTCCGCCTCACCCATAGCCAGGGCGTTCAAACCGCCGTATTGGGCAAGAATAATACCTGAAGGCAGTACGGCCAGAAGAAAAGCGATGCCCACCTTGTCCCAGCTGGCTCCTCCCACATCACCCAGGCTCCAGAAAGTGTAATTCCTGATGGCCGTGTCGTCTCCATAAAAGATCACGAGACCGATCAGTGCAGCGGCCAGCGCATTGATTGCCACCCCCGCAAGAACTAACAGGGAAATATCTGTCTTTCCCTGTCCGCTGGCCAACTGGTATACAAGAAAAACACTTAACAAGCCCCCTAAAAATGCCATTATGGGCAATGTAAAAGCGCCAAAAGTATCCGTAAACAAAGTCAAATGGCTGCCGAAAACAATAAAGATAACCGCAAACAAAGCAGCGCCGCTACTTACGCCTATGATGCCCGGCTCTACCAGGGGATTCCGGAACAGGCCTTGCAATGCCGCTCCCGCAATACCCAAAGCACCGCCTACAATCATAGAGAGCAAAATCCTGGGCAGACGGATCTGCCATAGCACGTTGTACTGCTGTAGATTGTAACTCGCCTCCGCAAGACCGAGTTTGGAGAGAAGAATTTGGACGACGGTGTCAGCAGGGATATGGAAGGCCCCCTGGCTGAGGGCCAAAACCATGACAAGGAACAGGCCCAAACCAAGGCCCCCCAAAACCAGGGCATTGATATATAACTTTGATTTTCGCAGGCTGAGCGTTAACATTATTCTCCGTTTACGGCTTTGGCCAGTTCCAGGGCAGCCTCACCTACACGTGGGCCAAAACCGGAAATATAATTTCCGTCCATAGCGATAATGTTCCCTTTTTGATAAGCAGCTGTCTCCGTAATGCCCTTGATGTTGCCGACTCCCTCTATTCCTCCCAAAGTAGCCAAACCAGACTCAAAGAGTAGGAGGTATTCGGGATTCATATTGATCAAAGCTTCCGGACTCAGGGGAATAAAATCATCAAATCCCCGGGCAGTATTTTCCATTCCGGCCAGTTCAAACAAGGCATCAGCGAAAGTTTCCTCCCCTGCCAAAAAAACCGTTTCGGGGCCACGGGTCATGACGAACGCAATTTTTGCCCCGTCTGTATGCTTTGCTTTGTAAGCCCCGAGTTCCTCGATGTCCCTTTCCAACTCCTCCTTCATCCGTTCCCCCGCTTCCGGTGCCGACAAATACCGGCTCAGTTCTTCAATCAATTGATACGTCTCCTCCACCCTCATCGGCTTTGCAAATACCCTTACCTCCACCTGGGCAGACTTCAACTGCTCCACCACTTCGGGATTTAAATAATCCTTTTCGGCCAATACCACATCGGCGCCGATTGACAATATCCCCTCCGCCTTTATTTGGTTTCTATATCCTATCGACGGCAAATCCTGCATGGCTGCAGGATAGGTACTGGTAATATCCGTAGCAATAATCTGCCCGTCAAAACCCAGTCCGGCGACAATCTCTGTGATGGTTCCCCCTGCAGTGATGTACCGCGTTGCTTCGTCAGCCGTATTGTCCTGCTCCCGGGGTTGCTGACAGGATGACCCCAGCAGGGACAGCAAAAAGAGATATTTGAATTTCATTATTTAGATTGTTTTTAAATAGAAAGGCAAATTTCTGCTTATTTAGATTAAATCCAAACAAAAACGATTTATAAAATTTATAGAGAAACCCAATTCGATAGCCAAACGTGAATTACTGCTTCCCCATAATTATTTACAGAGTATTTCTTACCTTTGCGCTCTTGAAAAAATATAAATGAATCTCACCCAGGAAATACAGAAAAGAAAGACTTTTGCCATTATTGCGCACCCTGATGCGGGCAAAACTACCTTGACGGAAAAGCTGCTCTTGTTCGGAGGAGCCATAAAAACCGCAGGGGCGGTGAAGTCAAATAAAATCGATACCCAGACCAGGTCGGATTGGATGGAAATCGAGAAACAGAGGGGAATTTCCGTGGCAACGTCCGTAATGGGTTTCGAGTACCGGGGACTCAAGATCAATTTGCTGGACACCCCGGGCCACCAGGATTTTGCTGAAGACACCTACCGTACCCTCACCGCCGTAGACTCTGTAATTTTGGTCATTGACTGCGTGAAGGGAGTGGAAATACAGACCGAAAAACTGATGGAAGTGTGCCGGATGAGGAATACCCCCGTGATTTGTTTTATCAATAAGCTGGACCGCGAAGGTAGGGATCCCTATGAGCTGTTGGATGAGGTGGAAGCAAAACTCAACATCAAAGTACGTCCGCTTTCCTGGCCGATTTCCATGGGCAAAACCTTTAAGGGCGTTTATAACCTGTATGGCAAGTCCCTTGATCTTTTTACGCCCTCACAAAGGAAAATCAACACGGAGAAAATATCCATTGCCGATCTGGATGATCCGCAACTGGACGAGTTGGTGGGCACAAACAACGCCAACCAACTGAGGGAAGATGTGGAATTGATTGAAGGCGTCTATCCGGAATTCGACCCGGCCGACTATTTGAAGGGTCAGGTGGCGCCGGTGTTCTTTGGGTCTGCCGTAAACAATTTTGGGGTACAGGAAATGCTGGATACCTTTATTGACATTGCGCCCATACCCAGAAGCAGACAGACAGAGGAACGGGAAGTACGTCCCGACGAGAAAAAATTCAGCGGTTTTATTTTTAAGATCCATGCCAATATGGATCCTAACCATAGGAACAGGATCGCCTTCCTGAGGATTTGTTCGGGAAAATTTGAAAGGAACAAGCCCTACAACCATGTGCGCGGAACCAAGGCTTTACGTTTTTCCAACATCACTTCCTTTATGGCACAGGAAAAGGAGATTATTGATGAAGCCTATCCCGGTGACATTGTCGGACTGTTTGATACCGGCAACCTCCGTATCGGGGATACGCTGACGGACGGGGAAAACATCCATTTTAAAGGCATTCCTAGTTTTTCACCTGAAATTTTCAGGGAAGTGGTGAACAAGGACAGCATGAAATCCAAGCAACTGGAAAAAGGCCTGAAG
>DATGOS010000588.1:0-4880 GCA_035305725.1 Cyclobacteriaceae bacterium | reverse complement strand
TCCTCGGTAGCCAGGGTCCTGGAGGTGGTGATCACCTGTACCTGGTTGCTGGTAATGTCCGGGACGGCGCCCAGCGGAATCTGTGTGAGGGAGTAAATCCCAAAACCAATCAGGAGTGCAGTAAAGAGAAAAATTACCAGTTTGTGATGGATGCTATAATGGATTACTTTTTCAAGCATGGGCTCTCGGGTGACGGTGGCCAAAAGTAATCCAATTAATCTTAAACCGACCTTAAAGGAACCTTAAAATTGACTTAAAATTGGCCGGAGGTGCTATTTCCGGGGCAGGATAAAAAGCCTGGGGACTTAAAACACAAGGGTTACCTCGGTGCCGGAATTTACCTGGCTGTCTATTGTCAGGTTGATTTTAAGCAGTTCGCAGGCTTTTTGTACAATAGACAGACCCAGTCCGTTGCCCTTAATTTGCTTGTGCGCCAGGGCATCCGACCGAAAAAACGGCCTGAAAATCATATTCAGGTCTTCCTGTTTGATGCCTATGCCCCGGTCACCAATCTTACAGAAGATTTGGTTCCGATCTTTTTTGATGCTGATCAGGAGGGTGGTGTCAGCATAGGAATATTTGATGGCGTTGGAAATCAGGTTGTCAAGGATAAGGTCCAGGTAATATTTGTCCGTGATGACCTCCAGATTTTCCGGATCAGCGACTTGCACGCGCAATTTTTTCAGGTTGATGTCTTGCCGGTGTCTCTGAAGGATTTCATCCATGACCGAAACCAAAATAACGGATTGTTGCCCGGAAAGAGTAGATTTTTCCAGCCGGGCCAACAGGAGCAACTGGTCGACGATTCCGGAAAGCCTGTCTATTTCCCGTATGCTGTCATTAATTTTGTCCTTGTATTCTTCTGCGGAACGCGGATTTCTGGTCAGTACTTCCAGGGTGCCTTTCAAAACCGACAGGGGTGTCCGGAGTTCGTGGGAGGCATCGGAGGTAAATTGCTTTTCCCTTTCAAGGGTATCCTGCAGCCTTTGCAACAGATCATTGATGGAGGTGGACAGGGTATGGAGTTCATCTTTGTGTGCGGGAAGGTTTACCCGTTCGTTGAGGTTTTTCCTGGAGATCCGGTTGGTGGTTTCCGTGATTTGTTTGATGGGAACTATACTTTTTCCGGCCAAAAACCGTGCGATAAAAAACAAGGCAAACAACACCCCCGGATAGAAAACCCACAAGATGGTCTTTAGGTTTTTGAGCACCATTTTGGCGTCTTCCAGGGACATGGCCACCAATATGTAGCCTTTTACCCTATCATCTTTTATGAGCGGAATCTGGGCCTGCCTGATTTCCCTTCCCCCCAATAGCCTGGAATGGGGATCCACAAACTCCGGGTTCATTTCATAGGCAAGGGACTGATCTTTGAGGTTTGGTGACTTGTCCATGATCCTGCCGTCCCTGTCATTGATTTGCATGAATACAGGATGAATGTCTACCTCTTTATGTTCTCTCTCTTCCCACTCTGCCTTGTTTACAAACCGCAGCGAGTCCCCCTCAATGAAAATTTCTTTGGTATGTTTTTTTGCCTGATAGGACAGTGCACTATCGAGATTATGGTAAACCGTGGTCCGGACGATCAAATAAACAACAACGAAAACCAGGGCAATGATTACCGCTGTAACGCCCATGTAATATATCGCAATTCTGTTTTTATAGGATAGGGTCATACTTCTTTGGCAATATACCCGACGCCTCGGATGGTCTGGATACAATCCTCGTCCTTCTGGAGATTAAGCTTTTTCCTCAAAGCATTGATATATACATCCAGGACGCCCGAACTATAGTCGAAATGGATATCCCAGACATCTTTCATAATGTCGGTACGCTTACACACCAGGCCCTTGTTGCGGATCAGGTATTCCAACAAAGCAAATTCCTTTTGGGTCAGGCTCACTTCTTCCCGCTGTAAAAATACCTGATGTGTTCCGGGATCCAGGGTAATGTGTCCCAATCTAAGGATTTCCTTTTCCACGGTTTTGCGCCGGAGCTGGACTTTAATCCTTTCAATAAGTTCCTCAAAACTAAATGGCTTTTTCAAATAGTCGTTGGCACCGGACTGGAGGCCATGGACGGTATCCTGGACCGTATCCTTGGCGGTTAAGAAAATAATGGGGGTGTCCGGATTTTTGGTTCTGAACTGACGGCAGATGTCGATTCCGCTGATTCCCGGAAGCATCCAGTCCAACAGCAACAGGTCGTAACCGCCCGTTAACGCAGTTTGAAGTCCCTGGATTCCTTCCTCCACGATATCCACCACAAATGCCTCTTCTTCCAAACCCAGTTTTATAAAGTTGGCTATGCCGGGTTCATCTTCCACCAATAATATCCGCATTTTGCCCAATTCAGTACCCTTCTAATATCTTTTCTGAACCAGTAGTTCAGCAGCAACTTGTCGGTCCTCGCTGCCTTTCCTGTTTGATGAATGGCAAAGATAAAAATATCTGTGGATGAGATATATGTTTTTTCAGTGGTTTTGATTTTGGGTTTTCAAAACCAGCCCCCCGCCCGCTTCTTTTGGCTATCGGACGACAGAAAGTTCTAAATATGCTTCCTGGCTGCCAAGCACATCCACAAAGGTCACCGAGGTGTTTTCGTTGTAGCTGATTGCTTCAATAAAAGGCACAGGCGTGTGTCCTACTACCTGGTGATAGCCTTCCAACGGATAGTTCCAGAGTTCTTCTTTGTCGGCCCAAGTCAATCCGCCAAAACCTTCAGAACCTCCCCGCCTGACGCCCACCTGATGCAAAACATCCCTGTGGTCCGATCTTTCCACCGCATTCAATGTGTGGGAAAGGGTGTCGTGTCCACCGGGCTTTTTCTGAACCGGGTCTGGCACCAGGGATATAAATTTCTCATACCAGGGCTGGCTGAGCCCTGCATGGGAAAAAAGATGGGATTTAATCTGATATGCCACCTGGAACAAATTTTTGTTTTCGGTAAAAATGCGGGTTAGCGTTTCCTGGAGACCGGGATTAAATCCCGAACAAGGGTATTTGGGGAAATGAAGGTATTGGATATCATGGTTTCCAAGCAGCAGGATGACCTTATGGGGCAGTGACTTTTTAAAAGCGACGACTGTTTCAAAATTTTTCAGAATTTGCCTGTCACTGTATTGTGCGCTGTCGACGTAGTCCCCAAGAAAAATAATAACATCATAACGGTCAAACGCAATGTGCTGCCAACAAGACCTCCCATGCAAATCCCCGATGACGATCAGTTTGGTTTCTTTCATTGGATATCCGTTAGACAGGTTAAAATACGTAAAAAAAAAGGATTTGTGGGAGTAATCCCATAATTTTATCGTTGAAAGGACAGGATCGATAATCTAGCCAGAGTGTCTGGCTTTAATGGCTATATTTGCAGGCCAGAGCGAGTGCCGGTCATGGTTGTTTTGTGGAGAAGGATATCAACCATTGTGTATGTCGAAAGTAATCAGCTTTAGAAAAATCAGCATCTATAAATTCCGGAAAGGCTTTGGTTTTTACTTCCCCCTACTCCTTTTTTGCTGCTTTTTGGGGCTTACCGCCAAAGGGCAGGAAACAGCTTTCAACCCCGCACAACTTGAAGCGGCGCTGGCCAGGGCGAAACCCGGAACTCATATAACCATCGGGCCCGGCAACTATTCCAACTGGGCCGTCACAGTTTCCCAGTCGGGGACCAGGGAAAAACCACTGGTCATCTCGGGCTCGGAAAATATGGAAACCGTGTTTTCGGGGCAGGGCGGACCCAAGACCTTTTTCACCATTACCGGTGACCACGTTCGCCTGGAAAATATCGTTTTCAGGGACATAGTGTTTGAAAGGTCTATTGTTCGGCTGGTGGGATCAGAGGGTTCAAAACTTTCAAATTGCGTTTTCAGGGACAACCGGGCCTTAAAGCAAATGACCTATATGGTTTCTGTGTCGGATAATGGCTTGAACAATGAAATATCTGACAACCATTTTGAAAACATCCAGGATGCGGTATTGGTACAGGTAAGTGTTCAGGGAATACAAAGGGAAAACCCCCATGGGCCCAACGCGCCGACAAAAACGAAAAAAGGATGGGATCCCGAGCATCCAATTGATTTCGCCCAGAATATTTTTCCTGTAGGAACAAAGATTCATCACAATATTTTCAAGGATATCCCACGGATTCAATGGAACAACGGCGGGGAAGGCATACAGATCGGACAATACCAGAACCTTGCCGGAGAGGCCTTGACCAAGGTGGAGGTTTATGAAAATAAGTTTATACGATATATGGGAGAGGGCGAGGTGATCAGCAACAAAAGTTCCGGTAATCTGTTTTACAACAATTATTTTGAGGACTGCGGGGGATCCCTGGTGCTGAGGGGAGGCAACGACTGCAAGATATACGGCAACGAATTTCGGGGAGGTGAAGGAGGAATCAGGGTCTTCGGCACCGGGCATGAAATTTTTGACAACATCATCGAGGGCACAGATCGGGGGATTTTGCTGGGGTATGGCACCGGAAGGAGAAGTGAACTCACCTTTTACACGGCTGTTGAAAACTGTACGATCCGCAACAACAAAATCATCAATGCCAAGGTATACGCCGTGTATGTGGGGCATGGCAAGGGGATACAATGGCAACACCTGACAGATAGGGTAAGTTTGGGAAAAGTCCAGAACATCCCCCCCCAGCGCAACTTTATATTTGATAACCTGATCGTCGGGGCGTTTAATAAGGGAATCATCGTGGATGGAGCTCCTGAAAACGAAATCCGGGATAATACCCTGACCAGCATCCTGAAATTAAAAGACAGGTAAGACTATTTCCAACGCTTTAAAATTTGCGACATCCATTTATGTTAAAAAACTTGCATGAATGAAAAATTGCCGGTTACTGATTTTTTTTATGGTATTATG
>DATGOS010000587.1:0-12235 GCA_035305725.1 Cyclobacteriaceae bacterium | reverse complement strand
GGCTGAGTTGATCCTCAGGGATTTTTTCAGAAAATTTCCGCCCAAGGACTTTGAAGTAGTTCACCGGGGAGAATCACGGGAAACCCTGTGGTATTTTATCGGGAATTATGAAAGCGAGGAAGCTGATTTTAAGATTTTGGTAAAGGGAAGGCAGGAAAATGAGCGGCTGAAAATATACAGCATGGATTTCAGGAGGGAATAAATACGGTCCTTCCCGTTATTTTTTTTAATTTTACTCCGTGAAAGAACCTTATTTAAGTCAGCAAAAATTAGAGGCCTTTATTAAAGCGGCGTTTGAGGAAGATATTGGCGAAGGCGACCATTCTACATTGGCTTCCATCCCCCATGACAAAAAAGGAAAAGCCCAGGTACTTATTAAGGAGCAGGGAGTCATAGCAGGCTTGGAACTTGCTGCCATGATCTTTAATTTTTTCGATCCCGACCTTCGGGTCAAATGCCTTCTGAAGGACGGGCAGGTGGTAAAAAAGGGAGATATCGCCCTTGAAGTGGATGGAAGGGCTGCCTCCATCCTCAGTACGGAAAGGCTAATGCTCAACTGCCTGCAGCGTATGAGCGGCATCGCCACCAAAACGCGGCACTTAAGCCAACTAATAAGCCACACCAACGCCAAAATTTTAGACACGAGAAAAACGACACCAAATTTTCGGATGCTTGAAAAATGGGCGGTATCGCTGGGTGGAGGGCAAAACCACCGTTTCGCACTTTATGACATGATTATGCTTAAGGACAATCATGTAGACTTTGCGGGAGGAATCACCAAAGCCGTAATTGCCACCCACGCCTACCTCCTGGAAAACAACCTGGACCTGAAGATTGAAGTGGAAACCCGGAATCTTGAGGAGGTCCGGGAGGTACTTGAAGTGGGGGGAGTGGATTATATCCTGTTGGACAACATGGATTTTCAGACGCTGAAAGCCGCGGTGGATATCATTGGCGGCCAGGCAAAAACCGAGGCTTCTGGAGGAATTAATGAGGACACCATCAGAAAAGTGGCGGAATGCGGGGTGGATTTTATTTCCGTAGGCGCACTTACCCATCATATTGAGAGTATGGACATTAGCTTAAAAGCCGTGGAAAGCTAATAATTTGGGGCCCAAGCCCGTAGGGCAGAAGTCTCCAAAATTGTTCAAATAATATCCACAAAGCCTTGGTGCCCTGGCGGAAACAGTCCTACCACTAAACCTGGCACCGGCAGAAAGGCATGTATCTTTAGTGACGTTCCCCTGGGGAAATACCTACAAGTCCTGCCCGTCAAAAGCGATGACACTCCAAAGGATCAGATTCACCGCCTGAAAATAAAAATCGGGATCGATATTTTCATACATATCGGTAGGCCGGTGATAATCCGGATGATCCTCCACACCGAAATATATAAAAGGTATCCCCTCGGCATGAAAGGGACCGTGATCGGAAGCGTTTGTCCAGTCGTCGGCGCCTGTGCCCGGTTCGTCATGGCCGAAGGCAAGATCAATCTTTGCCTTGCGGGCCACCCTTTCCAGCGTGGGCTTCAAATGGGGATAATGCCTCGTCCCGACCGCGTAAAGTTCATTCTTTTCACTCCTGCTGATCATGTCCAGGTTGACGTTCATCAGAATCTGCTCCAGTGGAAAAGGGAAATCCCGAAGTAATGCCCTGGCTCCCTGAAGTCCCATTTCCTCCGCGTCCAAAGCCGCAAACATCAGGGAATGCCTGGGCGGGTTCCGGGAAAAATAAGCCGCCAGGGCAAGCAGGCCTGCCGTGCCCGAGGCATTGTCATCGGCCCCGTGGAATATTTTGCCGTCCACGATGCCCAGATGGTCGAAATGGGCAGTGATCACGATGATTTTTGAACTCTCCTGACCCGGGATAAATCCCACCACATTCGCGCCCTGACCCCCGGGTTTCTCCGGGCCTTGTTCAGGAATATTAAAAAATTGGGTATACTCTCTGAACTGGCTGCTAAGGCCCAGGGAATCAAATCTATGCTTAATATACTCCCTGGCTTGCAGGTTCCCTTGCGTAAACGGCTTTCTACCTTCCAACTGTGGTGAAGACAAAAACCTGATGTCCTTCAACAGCACATCCTTTTGCACTTCCTGTGAATAAAGTACAAAAGGAAGCGTTATGTATAGCAGTAAGGCAAAAGCTTTAGGTAAATTCATTCGAGTAGATTTAATATGGCTTTTGTATATTCGTGAAAATACTAAACTTTAGCGTTCAGAAAGGCAATTTTATATGAAATATGTTCCGTACGTATTTTTTTTACTCCTTTATCCTGTCCAAAGCTATTCACAAAACTCGCCTCTGGAAGGCTTTTTGGACGGAAAATCGGTGGTGCTCGTATCCACGGCTCCTGCAGCAAAGCCAATCATACCCTGGGACAGCCTGGCCACGGAAGTTCACAGCGCATTGGTAGAAGCTGGAGGGGATCCCGTAGCCTATTATGAACTGGAGACCGTCACTTTGTCAGAGGCAACCCAGCAAAGTTTTGCGGCACAGTTCGCTAAGCGGCTGATCAGAAACGTTGTCGTCATCACCAGAAAAGAAAACGCGGAATTGTTCATTCACATCATGCCCTTCACGCAGGACAAAAACATCGTCGCGCCCGGCACGGCCTGGTCAGCCTCGGCGGGGGATCTGGAAGCGTTTAAAAATGTCATCGCTGAGGCGGGAAGAAACAGACACTCCCAAAACCTCTTGGTCATTGAAGTTCCTGAATTTGGCCAAAATGCCGGGGAAGCCGGAACAGCGGCCGGCAACCAACGGTTTCTTGCTAGAAATCCGCTCAATTTGGATGTTTTTAAGCTGGGTGTGCCCCTTTCCGGTGCTGCCGGGGAATGGGGTTTTCTCAGCACCTTCAGGTATGACCTGCTCGGCAAATCACCCGAACAGGTAATGGCCGAACAGAAGTCAGAGATGGAGGGGCTGCAAAAAATCTTTGAGACACATTATCCCTATGAAGTAGTTTTCCTTGGCACCCCACAATCCGATGAAGCCCTTATCAAAGAAAGGATCCAGTTTGTCTTGATGCGGATAGAAGGCCGTGAAGCGGACCTGATGAAAAACATGGGGCTGGAACTTCCCGAAAACATCGACCCGGACAGGATCGTGGTCAAGTATTATATTAAACTTCTGGTCCGGGATGAAATGTATTTAGGGCCGGTTTGGGATGCGGATCCGGACTGGAATACCGCATTGGTTAATTTTTTGAACAACCTGAAAATCTGATAAAAAAAAGTATATCCGGGGCGGATATACTTTTTTATGATTTTGATGAGCTTGTATGCGGCGCAATGGTCGCTACCGGATCATTTGTCGATAGATCCCATCACCCGTTTCATAAAAACATTTAACGCTTCTTTCTGATCCATGCCCTCCTTTACCATATTTTGAACCTCCAAAGTTCCGTATAGGTTGGAAAGCAGCTCTCCCATTACCTCAAGTTCCTCATCTTTGAGGCTTGGGATTTCACTCATGGATTCTAGAAGTTCTATGGTTTCATGTACCCAGTCCTCATCATTTTCCTTAATGAAGCCCAGGACATGTTTAATTATTGGCAATCTCATCAATCAGGGATTTTACGTTTTCCTCTTTGCTTGTCTGGGTCTGGCTGACCAATTTTCCTCCTTTAAAAGCAGCAAATGTGGGCAGGTTGCTTACTTGCGCCAGTTTTCTGGAATCAGGCAATTTCTCCGCGTCCACATATAAAAATTTAATGTTTCCAAAATTGTTGCTCAGACGCTTCATCTTCGGCTTCATGATACGGCAGTTTCCGCACCAGGTGGCCCCGTACTGCACCACCACCAAGTCATGTTCTGCAATCAATTCCTGTAAATTGTCCTGTTCTAATTCTTGTACCATTTGTTTTAGAAGTTTTTATGCTTTAAAAAGCACAAAGGTAAAAACTATAGCCTTCATAAACCAATTGATAAAAACTATCGGTCATAGGTTTCGCTTAAGGCTATAAAGAGGCTCAGGCCATGTTGTGAAAAACCTGGTTTACATCGTCATCCTCTTCGATGCGATCAATCATGCGGTTTACTTCCTCCTCTTCCTCGGCGGACAGCTCCGTGGTAGACATGGGAAACCACTGGAATTCCGCATTGGTCAGTTCTATCTGCATCCCCTCCAGTGCCTTCTGCATGTTGCCAAAATTCTCATATTCCGTGTACACGAAAATCTCCCCTTCGTTTTCGTCAATTTCCTCCAGCCCGTGATCGATCAGGGAGAGCTCCGTTTCTTCCAGGTCAAAGTCACCTTTGGGGAATCTGAACACCGCTTTTCGGTCAAACATAAAACTCACCGACCCGGAGGTCGCCAGGGAGCCGCCTGCTTTGGAAAAATAATGCCGGAGGTTGGCGACTGTTCTGTTTATGTTGTCGGTGGCCGTTTCTACGATCACGGCAATGCCATGGGGACCATATCCCTCATACACCACCTCTTCGAAGTTTTTTTCCTCCTTATTGCTGGCCCTGGTTATCGCAGCTTCAATGCGGTCCTTAGGCATGGAGGCACCTTTGGCGTTTTGAATGACGGTTCGGAGTTTTGCGTTGGTGTCGGGGTCAGGCCCTCCCGCCTTCACTGCCATCACTATTTCCTTACCCAGCCGGGTAAATACTTTGGACATTTTACTCCAACGCTTGAATTTTCTCTCTTTCCGAAACTCAAAGGCTCTTCCCATATTATAAACCGTTCTTTGTGCCACAAAATTAACAAATCTTTTTGTTCTGAAACAAGTCGGCATACGGCTCAAATTCTCAAAGAATACTTGCTGAAAACAACTTCATAACCCGCTAAAAATAAGTAACTTTACAAAAATACATACCGCGATGACGGATCTGAGAGCCACCGAAATTCCGAATATCCCTGAGACTACCGCAAAAAAAATCGTGATACTGGGAGGCGGGTTTGCCGGTCTTAGACTGGCCAGGAAATTAAAGGGGTCGGATTATCAGGTAATTTTGCTGGACAAGAACAACTACCATCAGTTCCAGCCCCTGTTTTATCAGGTAGCCACGGCAGGATTGGAACCCAGCGCGATATCTTTTCCCCTCAGAAAAATCTTTCATGACACTCCCAATGTCACTTTTCGCATGGCAGAGGCCTTGGGGATTGACCAGAATAATAGCAGGGTTTTCACCAATGTGGGTTATATTGACTATGATTACCTGGTACTGGCGCTGGGTGCCGACACGAATTATTTCGGCATGAAAAACATCATGGAAAACAGCATCCCCATGAAGTCTGTCTCGGAAGCCTTGTACATCCGCAACAAGATCATTTCAAATTATGAGCAGGCCATCAATACGTCCGACATCGCCTTACGCAAATCTCTGATGAACGTGGTCATCGTGGGAGGAGGGGCCACTGGTGTGGAGTTGGCCGGTGCCGTGGCGGGATTGAGAAACAATATTCTTCCTAAAGATTATCCGCAACTTAACTTTTCTAACATGAAAGTGGTACTGGCTGAGGCCGGACCCACATTATTGGCAGGTATGTCCACCGCGGCAAGCCAAAAAGCCCTGGAGTACCTGCACAAGTTAGGCGTAGAGGTTTTGCTCAATGCCCCGGTAGAAGATTATGATGGCCTGACCATTCACATCAAGGGACTTGAACCTCTCCAGACCCAAACCCTGCTTTGGGCTGCCGGGGTCACGCCCATCCATATCCATGGGATCGAAGACAGCCAGATCTTCCGTAACGGGCGGTTAATCGTAGATGCCTACAACAAGTTGATCAACTCGGATAATGTCTATGTCATCGGCGATCTGTGTATACAGCAAACATCTGATTATCCTTTGGGCCATCCTCAGGTAGCCCAGGTAGCCTTACAACAGGCAAAAAATCTGGCCCACAATTTCAAATCCCTGCTGAAAAATAAACCCTTGAGGGAATTCCGCTATAAAGATTTAGGTTCCATGGCGACGGTAGGCCGCAAACTGGCTGTGGTGGATCTTCCGTTTGTCAAGTTCCAGGGCTTCTTTGCCTGGATAGTCTGGCTTTTTGTTCACCTTATGGCCATCCTGGGCGTAAAAAACAAGATTTTTGTTTTCTTAAACTGGTCCTGGAATTACTTCTCCTTTGACCCTTCCCTCCGGCTATTGATCAAGCCGAGTTATGTGCGGCAAAAAGACAGGGAACAATTGGTGGAGGACAAAAAAGGGGTGTTATGAATTCTGTTGCGGGCTTTTCCGGAACAGCGAATCCACAAATTCCCTGCTGTTGAAGACCTGAAGGTCAGTCATCTTCTCGCCCACTCCGATATATTTCAAAGGAATCTTAAACTGATCAGAGATGCCGATCACCACACCTCCTTTGGCTGTGCCGTCCAGTTTGGTGATGGCCAGGGAGGTAATTTCCGTGGCTTTGGTGAATTCTTTGGCCTGGATGAAAGCATTTTGTCCGGTTGAACCGTCCAGCACGAGTAGAATTTCATGCGGGGAGTCCTCGATAAACTTCTGCATCACCCGCTTGATCTTGCCCAACTCATTCATCAGGTTCACCTTGGTGTGCAACCGGCCGGCCGTATCGATAATTACCACGTCTGCGTCCATATCCACCGCCTTTTTGACCGCATCAAACGCTACCGATGCCGGGTCGGTGTACATCCCGTGTGAAATCACCGGGACATCCACTTTTTTGCCCCATTGAAGTAACTGGTCCACCGCGGCTGCTCTAAAGGTGTCGGCGGCGCCCAAAATGACAGATTTTCCCATCTGTTTGTATTGGTAGGCGAGTTTGCCGATGGTGGTCGTCTTGCCGACCCCGTTGACGCCCACCACCATGATGACATAGGGCTTTTTGTCCGCGGGGAGCTCAAAGTCTGAAAGGTTCTGGCTCTTGTTTTCTTCCAAAAGCCCCGCGATCTCCTCCCGAAGAATCAGGTCAAGTTCTGCGGCGTTGATGTACTTGTCCCTGGCCACCCGGGATTCAATTTTATTGATGATCTTTAGGGTGGTGTCTACCCCTACATCAGAAGTGATCAGAATTTCTTCCAGTTCATCCAAAATATCATCGTCAACCTTGGACTTGCCGACCATGGCTTTCCCAAGTTTGGAGAAAATGTTTTGGTTAGACTTTTGGAGCCCCTTGTCCAGGCTTTCCTTTTTGTCCTTGGAGAAGAAATCGAAAATTCCCATAGTATTGATCCGTTAGGGTTGAATTTAACAATAAAATCCCTCCCGATTCCATTCGGGAGGGATTTTTATTTTACCGCAAAGTCCGCTTGATTTATTTCTTCAGGGTGTCCTGCACCAACTGGGTAGGAACCATTTCTTCTTTAAACGTATAGGCACCGGTTTTTTCAGACTTTACCGCCTTGATCACCTTCGCGTAGGTGATACCGCCTTGTTTTTTTAGGGTCGCTACTACTTTCTTAGCCATATCATTGTAGTTTAAAGCCGGATCCGTTCCGTAGTGGAAACCGTTCCGGTGTTATTTTATTTCTTTATGAACCGTCACTTTCCTCAAGATGGGATTAAATTTCTTTAATTCCAGCCTTTCCGTAGTGTTCTTTCGGTTTTTGGTGGTGATGTACCTAGAGGTGCCGGGAAGCCCACTGTTTTTGTGTTCCGTACATTCCAAGATCACCTGTACTCTGTTGCCTTTCTTAGCCATCGCTGTAATGTTTAATATTTTGGGTACAGTTATTTAATGATCAGGTTGCCCCTTTGCTGAGCTTCCTTGAGTACTGCACTGACACCCTTCTTATTAATCGTTCTCAAGGCTTTTGTGCACACCTTCAAGGTAATCCATTTTTCTTCTTCCGGAATATAAAAGCTCTTCTTGTGCAAGTTTGGATAAAACTTACGCTTGGTTTTATTGTTTGCATGGGATACATTGTTGCCTACCCGAGCCCGCTTACCGGTTATATCACAAACTTTTGCCATGATCTTATGATTAAGACTTATTTTAATTGAGTTTGCAAATATCGGAATATTTGGGGGAATAAGCAAAACCACTACTGAAATTTGTTTGTATTATTACCGCTGTCCTTTTTTCCCGGTCGGTAGGGACAATGTCTGCAGTTGTTTTTGCAGCAATAGCCCCGTCTCAAGTGGTACTGGGCAGTAAACACCATCAACCCGTTTTCCTCTGTATAATAGTCACCTTCCCGTAGCTGGAGAGGTACGCTTGGCTTCTTTTTGGCACACATTGATAATTCCTCAGGTCATTTATTATATTTGCCACTAAGGTGCAATTATTTTCTGAGGCAAACATACTAATTATGAGCGATATCACCGGCACCTCCCATACTGCGATCGAACTGGAGGAAAAATACGGCGCGCACAATTACCATCCCCTTCCTGTGGTCCTGGCAAAGGGCGAGGGAGTACATCTTTGGGACAATGACGGAAAGAGATACTTTGACTTTTTGTCCGCTTATTCCGCTGTCAACCAGGGCCACTGCCATCCCAGGATATTGCGGACCATGATTGAACAGGCGGGCACCCTTACCCTGACTTCACGGGCATTTCACAATGATGTGCTGGGGATCTTTCAAAAATATATTGCCGAATACTTCGGATTTGACAAGGTATTGCCCATGAACTCCGGGGTAGAAGCTGTGGAAACTGCAATAAAGCTTGCAAGAAAGTGGGGGTATGAAAAAAAAGGAGTACCGGAAAAGCAGGCGCGCATTATTGTAGCCGAAAACAACTTTCACGGAAGAACCACCACGGCCATTTCCCTGTCAAATGATCCGGAGGCGAGAAACAACTTCGGCCCCTACACACCCGGTTTCATCCGAATCCCTTACGATGATCCGGAGGCGTTGGCAAAGGTGCTTGTGGAGGAGAAAAATATCGTAGCCTTTCTGGTAGAACCCATTCAGGGCGAAGCAGGTGTGGTAGTGCCCCGGGACGGGTATTTGACAGCCTGCCTCGATCTTTGCCAAAAAAATGAAGTGCTGTTTATGGCCGATGAGATCCAAACTGGCCTGGGCAGGACCGGAAAATTGCTGGCCTGCGATTATGAACAAGTTAAGCCCGATGTGCTGCTCCTGGGCAAAGCCCTGTCCGGAGGTTTTTATCCCGTATCGGCGGTACTTGCCAACGATGCCGTCATGAACGTATTCAGACCCGGGCAACATGGCTCGACCTTTGGCGGCAATCCGTTGGGAACAAAAATCGCCATGACGGCCCTTGAAGTGATCAAAGACGAAAAGCTGGCGGAAAACGCGGCGCGGCTGGGCAATATATTCCGGACGCGAATAGGGGAACTTGTCAAATCCAGTAAGTGGATTAAAGAGGTCCGGGGAAAAGGCCTGCTAAACGCGATGGTCATCAATGACAGCGCCGACAGCAGTACCGCCTGGGACATATGCATTGAATTGATGCGAAACGGACTGCTCGCAAAGCCCACGCATGGCAACATTATCCGCTTTTCCCCACCGCTGGTAATCTCGGAGGAGCAACTGAATACAGGCTGCGACATCATCGCCTCGACAATGGCAGATTTTTAAAATTTCGCAAATTATGAATCAAATCCCGGACAAATAATGTTCATAGTGATATGGAACATATGAAAAGCGTGAAAGACAAGAAGTTAGCCGTTATTTTTGACATGGATGGGGTGATCTGTCACACCAACCCTTACCACACCATTGCATACAAGAAGTTTCTCGCAAAAAGAGACATTTACCCGACGGAGGAAGATTTCGCCCGGCACATGTATGGAAAAAACAACCACTATATCCTGACCCATTTTTTGGGACGGGAAGTTTCCGGTCAGGAATTTATAGATCTGGAAAATGAAAAGGAAGAGCTTTTTCGGGAACTTTATGCTGAAGAGATTGAGCCCATTGACGGGTTTTTGGAATTTCTTGAAGATTTAAAAAAAGCCGGAGTTAAAACAGGCGTAGCCACGTCAGCGCCCCTGTCTAATCTGGAACTGATCATGGAGAAACTGGGATTTAAAGAAAAAATGGAATCCATTCTTGCCAGTGAACATGTCAACACACATAAGCCGGATCCGGAGGTGTACCTGAAATCTGCCGCAAACCTTGAGGTACCTGTGGAAAACTGCGTGGTGTTCGAGGACTCCCATTCGGGTGTGTCCGCAGCCATCAATGCCGAAATGTCGGTGGTTGGGGTACTTACTTCGCATTCCAAAGAGGAACTGCCTCCCTGTCAGTTGTACATGAAAGATTACAACAACCTCTCGGCGGGGGATATTCTGGAACTATTAGCCCAACCCCAGGAATCACCGTTGCGGCATTAATCCGCGGGGACCATAATATTATATTCTTAAATGCTCATTGCGGAGGCCAACCACCTTTGCCTTGAGGAGGTTAAACACGAATCAGTTATCCTATGCTTAGAAGGCCCAGAAGAAACCGGAAGTCCGCCGTCATCCGCTCCATGGTAGAGGAGACGAGGCTTTCCGTGAAGGACTTTATTTTTCCACTTTTTTTGATCGACGGGGAAAATAAAAAAATCGAGGTAAGTTCCATGCCTGGGATTTTCAGGTATTCCGTGGACCGGATGCTTGAAGAAATCGGAGCCTGCATGGATCTCGGGATAAAGGCATTTGACATTTTTCCGGCCTATGCGGAAAGCAAAAAAGATTCTATTGCCAGCGAAGGCTATAATCCAGACACATTTTATCTGCGGGCATTGGCAAAGATCAAGGACACTTTCCCGGAGGCCTGCGTCATGACCGATGTGGCCATGGATCCGTACAGTTCAGACGGGCATGATGGCCTGCTGAAGGAGGGACAGATACGCAACGACGAGACATTGGAAATTCTCGGAAAAATGGCGCTGGCCCAGGCCAGGGCCGGGGCGGATATCCTCGGACCCTCGGACATGATGGACGGCAGGGTAGGCCATATCCGGAAACTCCTGGACGAGCACGGCTTTACAGATGTTTCCATAATGTCCTATACGGCCAAATATGCCAGTGCTTTTTACAATCCTTTCCGTGATGCACTGGACTCCGCACCCAAATCAGGCGACAAAAAAACCTATCAAATGGACCCCGCAAACCTTACGGAGGCTTTGATCGAAGCACAGCTAGACATGGATGAGGGGGCCGATTTTCTCATGGTTAAGCCAGCACTCGGGTATTTGGATGTCATTCGGCTGCTAAAGGACAACTTCCCCCTGCCGATCGCTGCCTACAATGTAAGCGGGGAGTATGCCATGATTAAAGCATCGGCTGAACGCGGCTGGCTGGATGGGGAGCGCGCCATGATGGAATCCCTGCTGAGCATCAAGCGGGCCGGGGCAAACGTTATCCTCAGCTATTTCGCAAAGGAATTTGCGGCTTTATCCCACCGGTAAAAACAAAAAAAGATGGCCCCTACTCCAGAGGCCATCTTCTTTTTAGGATATGTTTTGCTACAGCTCCTCTTCCCGTTCCAGCATCAGGATAGCATTGTGCGGTACGATGTAATATTTTTCCTCTTCATAAATAACTTCGTGGGCACCATTCAACAGAAATATGGCGAGGTCTCCTTCCTTGGCCTGGAGTGGGATGTATTTTACATTGTCGTCTTTTTCCTCCCAGGGCTCCTGATCTTCCAGGGGATGCGGAATAGGATATCCGGGGCCGGTTTTTATGATATAACCTTGCTGCACCCTTTCCTTTTCCTGAACGCCCGGAGGCAGATATAGTCCGCTGGATGTTCTTTCGCTTGCCTTTTTCAGCCGAATCAATACCCGGTCGCCTATGATGATCAGCTTTCTTAACTTGTTTTCGGATGTTATACGCATTTGTTCAGATTCTTTTATCACAAATAAAGATGGCATCCCATCCTCTGGAATGCCATCCCCTTTTCATTTAATCAGAAGGGTTTACTTTTTGCCTTCATCATTGACTTCCTCATAATCCACGTCAGACACGCCGTCACCAGAGCCATCTGATGTGGCGCCGCTGTCCGCACCGGCAGCTCCAGCTCCCTGGGCAGCTCCACCCTGGGTAGCGTTGTACATTTCCTGTGACGCTCCTTCCCAGGCCTTGTTCAGTCCTTCCATCGCGGGCTCTATGGCCGCCAAATCCTGGGACTGGTGTGCTGATTTGAGTTTTTCCAGGGCTTCGCTTACCGCTGCTTTGTTGCTATCGGAAAGCTTGTCGCCAAACTCCTTCAGTTGCTTTTCAGTCTGGAAGATCAGGCTGTCGGCTTGATTAAGCTTGTCGATTTTTTCCTTTTCGGCTTTGTCCGAAGCTGCATTGGCTTCAGCTTCCTTCTTCATTCTATCGATTTCATCCTGGGACAATCCGGAAGAGGCTT
>DATGOS010000586.1:0-4446 GCA_035305725.1 Cyclobacteriaceae bacterium | reverse complement strand
ATCTTCATAATATTTTTTGATGTTTTGATAAAATTCCCTTGAAATCCCGCCGATAGCGGATTTGTTGCCGATATCCGTGGCGCCCAACCCTCCGGTAGTCAGTCCACCGACATGTTGTGAAGGTTCTATTAAGACCACTGATTTGCCCATTCTGGAGCTTTGGATCGCCGCCGCCACGCCGGCGGAAGTTCCCCCATAAATCACGATATCATAGGAGCGGGTTTGGGAGAACAGGGGGATAGAATGCGTAAAAAAGGTCAGCAAGGCGATAGCTAATATTGTTCTTTTCATAGTTAGGGTTTTATGGATTCCATTTATCTCCAGGGAAGTTGAAAGGTAAATTTAGGGGAATTGGGGACTTAGACAAATTAATGAACTTTTCATTCCACAATTTTTTCGAATGTGACGGCGTCCACCAGTACCTGCCCGGTGGATCCTTCCGCAAGGATTTCTACAAATCCATCCATACCCTCGTCAAATTCAAACACCCCAATGACCGGTGACTTTGCAGGCTCCATCCAGATGGTCTCCGCTCCTTGTTTGGAGACCACCCGCACAGCAAAACGGGGTTCTGGGTTAAGTTCCGGATTAACGGGCTGCTGTCCCTGTCTGGACATGGCGCGGCGGGCCGGGTCAAAGGGGGTGGCATCCGCGAAGGAAACTTCATATTTACCTGCTTCCAGGTCTGGTGTAAATCTGGCGAACTCCCCCTTTCGGGACCGGCCGCCGTTGGTGAGGTAAAATTCGCCGTTTCCTTTTTCCTCCCACCGATGGAAGCGTGGCCCTACCCAAAAATAGGGTGTGCTGTAGAACCGGTTTACCCTTTGGTCCTCATTGTCAATGGTTTCCCGGGTAAGGTCCCTGGTTTCCCGGTCCGCGGGCGGATACGTCGGAATGGTCAAATTGACCGTAAAGTGCTGTACCCCGTTCAGCGCACCGGGGCTCGAAATCCGGACACGGGCCGTGTAAACCCCTGTAGGCATTCCAGTGGCATCCACAGAAACAAATAATTGCTGACCGTTGCCTTTGCCCGCTTTCCTCACAGAAAGCCAGCCATCACCTTCATCATACTGAATGTGAGGCTCCTCCATTTCGGGTAAAGTTCCTGTTCCCAGGTTGGAGAGCGTGATGACTTTCTCATTGGGTACTGGTCTTGTCTCACGCGCAAAGAAAAATAAGGAATGGGGTGTTATTCCGGGCTGTTTCCCGTAGACATCCAGCATGTGAACCGGCCTTTTGCGGAAAGAAGGTTCATCTGGAGCCGCAAGACCCAGAGCAGGTTGGTCGGTTTCCCGGCCGTCTATGGTGATGTGCTGGGTAAAGGAATCCTGACGGGCACCGTCAACGACGACCAGTGTGACGGGGTAAATTCCCGGCCGTAAAAAGGTATATTGAGGGGCTTTTTCATGGGATATCCCTCCGTCACCAAAGGTCCAGTAATAATGCAATTTTTCCTGATGTAACCCTGGGCGGGTTCCGGCAGGTTCAAACGACACCGCTTGGCCGGCTATGCCCGGACCCAGTGGGGCCATGCCCGCTGCAATTTCGTCATTTCGCATCTTATTGTCTTCAAATATTTGCCAGAAAATTATCCAGGGATCCAGCAGGGTTTCTTTTTCCTCTTCCGGGGGTTTGGTCCGAAACACATAATGTGCGTGGTAATGACTTCCCACATGTACCCCTGCGGCATCGGCGTAATGTACTCCTGCGGGGATAGGGGTGTGCTCCGGTACCAGGAGATTTAACATGTGATGGTTCTGTACGGTCCAAACGTCCCCGTTTTCCCAGGTATGAATTCCTTTCCAGCGGTTGTTGTTGTCTCCGTTTGCGAGGCTGTTGAAAAAATAATGGTCATCGATGGGAATCGGTGTAAAGTTGGCGGTGCCGTTGGGCATATTGATATCCAGGCCTCCGTGTGCCTCGAACCCGTTGTAAGCGCCCATCCAGGGATCGTCCCCGTTGTAGCTGTCGGCAATGTCTATGAAATTTTCCCTGTTGACATACCATTCCCGCAAGGCGATGGGGCTTATTTTGTCGGTCATATCCGTGATCCCAAACCGTGCGTCTTTCTCTGGCAAACACTCGCAGCTCTTTCCCCCATGTTCCCCGATGATTACTTCCCTAATGTCTGCCACGCCATCAAACCAGATCCGCATTCCGTTGATCACGTAGGGTTCATAGAAACTTTCCTGCGAGCCCACATACCGTTCCATGTCCATGGAATGGCCGTCGATGGAGATTTTGCCGGTAAAGTGATACAGGGTGGCGCCTCCCGGCTGGTCTTTTTTTAGCTCGTTGAGGTTGGTAATAATAACGTCCGCTGCGGTTTGCTCCAGGACGAGAGTGCGAACCTGGCCGTTCCTTAACTTGAATTTTAAGGTGTCGCCAATATCCATTTCTACCGGCGTAATGGTGCTTTTTGCCTCCCGGGAGATCACCTTTCCCTGGGCTAAAAGATTAACGGGAAAAGAAAACAGCAACACCAACAGTATCGTCAGGAATCGATTTTTAAAGTACATTTCAACTAATTTTTATAACGCATAATTGTAGATCACCTCTATTCTTCCAACCGTTCGAACCTGACCGCATCCGCCAAAACCTCTCCCTCTGATCCTTCAGCGAATACCTGAACAAAACCGTCCATTCCCTCATTAAAATCAAATACGCCAATGGTCCTGGAGCGCTCTGGTTCCATCCACACCAAACTGTCGCCTTCGGCGCTATGGACCAAAACCTTAAATCTACATGAATTAAAAGGGGTTTCCGGCACAAAACTCACTTTATATTTCCCTTTTTTCACGTCCGGTGAAAATCTGATGTATTCTCCTGCCCGGGCACGCCCGCCATTGGTGAGAAAAAAATCCCGGTGGCCGGCAACCCACCTTTTGAACTTACTTCCTACCCAAAAATATGGGCTGGCAAAAAAGCCCGGATCTCTGTCATCGATCGTCAACATTCCTTCAGGTGCTTTTGCCTTTACCTCCAGCGAAATATCAAACGTCTGGGTGGTATTTAGGGCTCCGGCACTGGTCACTGTTACTGTGGCGGAATACACATCCGGGTGAAGGTTACTGGCGTCGACGTTTATAGCAAGCGTCTGCTGGTTTCTCCTGGTTTCCGGCACAATCCAAGCCCAATCCTTTCCTTTTTTATAAGTAATTTCATACGTTGCTTCGGCCAAACTCCGTCCCCCGGTTTTTTCCAGGACTACCTGCTTTGCTTCCGGTCTGGGATTGGTGGGACGGGCAGTATAATAAAGCGTGTGCGGCAAAAGACTAATCTCACTCCCGTAAACATCCATTACAAATGGCTTGCGAACATCGAACGATGGGGAGTAAACTGATCTCAGTGAAAATGCCGGCGTTTGGCTGTGGGTCCCGTCAACGGTGATAAGCTGGGTCCTCTGCGCCCTTTCCTTTCCCGCCTCTACGACCAGCGTCACCGCATAAATACCGGGCGCGGCATAGGCATATTCAGGACTGGCCTGATTGGAATAGCCTCCATCACCAAACGTCCAGTGATACGACAAGTTGTTCCTATCTATAGCGTCAGGGCTTACTTCGCCTGAAAATTTAATTTTTTCGGTAGCCACTGCCGGTTCAAAAGGCTTTATGGCTACGTTCAATTTTCCTTGTTTTGCCTTTTCGTTTTCAAACATCTGCCAAAAAAGCAGCCAGGGGTCCATGGGGATCTGTGGTATTTCATAATTGAAACCATACCTGTCCGCCAGTTCTTTTGGCAGCATAAATACCGAATAGTTCTTTGGCCTGTCATCTCTCCTGATGTACAAGGCAGTCCTTTTGGGCACATACCCGTTGATCCCGTCTACTCGGATTAAATAATCTTCCCCTTCTTCCCACAGTACATCCGCGTTGACCATTACGGCACCGTCCACAGTGTTCTTTGGTTCATCCCGGATCATGAATTCAAAATGGCTGTGTTCTTCCGCACCAACACCGGTGCCGGCAGCCTCTCCAAATACCTCCCCTAGTTCGAGTGGCGCATGCTCCTCAACCAGGTATTTGTCCAGATGGAGCGTGGTTAAAGTCCAGACAGCGCCGTTGGGCCATTTTTTTATGCCTGTCATGGTGGCCGCCCAATAATACGGTTTGGGCATAAAATTTACCGCCAGCCATTGGTCATCCTCTTTGGTAAAATGAACGGGGGCAAACAACGGAGTGCCCTTCGGCGTATTGATATCAAGGCCAGCATGCGGAGACCCGCCCAAATAGGGACCCATCCACACGTCATCCCCTAAATAGGCATCCGCTACGTCGAGGGAAAGGCTGTCATTGGGATACCACATGCCTATGTCAGGAGCCACCGGATCCAGCGCGTCGCTTACGGCAAATCTTGCTGCCGCCCTGGGCTTGGCCCAACCGTGCTTCAAGGTAAAGAAATCGAAATAATCCTGCACGGCATCAAACCATATCCGTATACCGTTTA
>DATGOS010000585.1:0-3153 GCA_035305725.1 Cyclobacteriaceae bacterium | reverse complement strand
TGGCATAGAAAATAGCTCTGGTCCTTCTGTGGATCCGCACCGGCCAGGAGGCTATATATCGTTTGGCCGTCAATTTCGGTTTCCGCTTTCCGGCAATAATGCCCTGTGGCCACAAAATCCGCCTTAAGCTTTTTGGCCGCCGCCAGGAAAATGTCGAATTTGATCTCCCGGTTGCACAGAATATCCGGATTGGGGGTTCGGCCTGCCTCATATTCCGCAAACATGTAGTCGACAATACGGTCTTTGTATTCCCTGCTCAAATCTATCGCCTGAAAAGGAATACCAAGCCTGTCTGCCACCAGCATGGCGTCCGTGCTGTCTTCCATCCATGGGCATTCGTTGGATATGGTCACGCTTTCGTCATGCCAGTTCTTCATAAACATGCCAATGACTTCGTAGCCCTGCTCAATCAACAAATGGGCCGCCACACTGCTGTCCACGCCACCGGACAGTCCCACGACTACTCTTTTCTTCTTACTCATGTACTATAGATTTTCCGGGGTTCAAGGCCCCGGAGGTTTCTGATATGAATGCAAACAGCATTTTGAGGTTTATTGGTTCGGACAGGCCTTTTAAATCGTGAAGTTAACTTTTTAGCACGTTCTAACATGTATGCTGCTGTTTAATTTTTGTACTTTTACCCTTTATGATAGATTTTAATCAAACAGGAAAGGTAGTGGTCACCTGTAAGGACCGTTTCGCGCCCTATCTGGAGCAGGAACTGACGCAGTTGGGATTTGCCCCCGAAGAAGTATTCCGGACCAGGGTGGAACTTAACGCCACCCTCAATGACTGCATTTTTTTGAACATGCACCTGAGGACTGCCAGTCATGTGTTGTTTGAGATCAAATCCTTTTACCTGAGGCATGTAGACGATCTTTACCCGAGGGTGAAGGCCATTGCCTGGGAGGAATATTTTACGGAATCCACATACTTCTCGGTGTCTAGCCAGGTGGACAATCCGAGCGTGGACAATCCACTTTTTGTGAATGTAAGGATCAAAGACGCCATCGTGGACCGCTTTCGGGACCAAACCGGAAAAAGACCGGATACCGGATCTGATTACGAGGGAGCGGTATTGCAGATGTACTGGAAAAATACCCAGGCAAGCCTGTACATTAACACGTCCGGAGAAACCATCGCAAAACACGGCTACCGGAAAATTCCGGGTCAGGCGCCCATGTTGGAGGCGCTGGCAGCGGCAACGGTAATGGCTACCGGCTGGACCGGGCAGAGTGTTTTTATCAACCCCATGTGCGGCTCCGGGACGCTGGCTATCGAAGCCGCCCTCATTGCGAGCAACAGGTATCCGGGCCTGTTCAGAAACCATTATTCCTTTATGTATTTTGTTGGCTATAAGGAGGCAGTATACCTGGAATATAGGGAGCAACTTGAAAAAAAGATCCAAAAGGCTGAAGGCTGCAGGATCATGGCCTCAGACCACAGCCAACAAGCCGTTATGATCAGCGAAGAAAATGCAAAAAATGCCGGGGTTTCAGATCTCATTGAGTTTGAAACACTTGATTTTAGGGAAATCCAGGTTCCAGATGCGGCTGAGGGCATGATTTTTTTTAATCCGGAATATGGAGAAAGACTGGGGGAAACAGAGGCGCTGGCGGTCACTTACCGCGAGATCGGCGATTTTATGAAGAAAAACGCAGCCGGTTATAACGGTTTCATTTTTACGGGCAATCCGGAACTTGCTAAGAAAGTTGGTTTAAAGGCCAAAAAGAGAATGGAATTTTATAACGGCACCATTGACTGCCGCTTGTTGCAGTATGATCTGTACAGAGGGAGCAAGCAGCCAAAGTGACCGCACCGTAGATCAACGGTTTACGCCAAACTATATATTCATGAAACTAAGGATACACAAAAACTCCATCCGGCTAAGGCTCTCGATCGCGGATGTGGACGAGATCGCGAAAGGCAATCCCGTGCATGAGCACCTGGAATTTGGGGAAGGAAGCGCCAATTGCTTCGATTACAGCCTCGTCCCTGAGGAGGGCATCGCCGGCATTCGCGTGATATATAGCCCAGGGCGACTTATCGTAAGCCTTCCAAAATCCATGGCCGACAATTGGGCAACAACAGACCTGGTGGGATTGCAAAACGACCCCGATGGGAAAGTTTCCGTATTAATTGAAAAGGATTTTCAGTGCCTGCAAAAGAGACCGGGAGAGGACGAAAGCAAATACTTCCCCAATCCTTTGGGTTCTTAGTAAGTCGCCCTTCCTCCTGACAAGTCGAAAGTAAAAGCGGTGGTAAAGCTGTTCATCGGCGACACGATATAGGCCACCAGGTTGGCAACCTCTTCCAATGTGCCGCAGCGTTTTGCCGGGATCTTGTCGGTCATGTATTTTACCTGTTCCTCAGGCATGGCCTCCACCATGGCGGTGCGGATTACGGCCGGGGCAAGTGCGTTGACGGTAATGCCCGTTTCGGCGTATTCCTTCCCCTGCACCTTGGTCATGCCGATCACGGCGGCCTTGGAGGAGGAATAGGCGATCATCCCCGCATTTCCCTCCTTGCCTGCAATCGAAGCAATATGCAGCACCCTTCCGTAGCCTTGCCCGACCATGTAGGGCAGCGCATGCTTGGAAGTGTAATAGGAGCCGAAATAGTTTACCTCAAAAACCTTGCGTACATCCTCGGTTTCGGTAAGATGACTCTTTAAATTCGTTTGTCCCGTGATTCCCGCACTATTGACCAAAATATCCAGTTTCCCAAAATGATCCTTAATATCGTCGATTGTTTGCCGGACCTGGGCTTCATCGGTAATATCCAAAACAAAGATTTTGGTTTCTGTCGCCATTTCACCTGCGATCTGCTCAAGTTTATCACCGTTAAAATCCAGGAGGGCTAACTTAACGCCTTCTGAGGACAATTTTGAGGCAATGGCAAAACCCAGCCCTGAAGCCGCACCGGTGATGACAGCAACCTGATCTTTAAAGCTTCTCATTTTTTGCAATGTTTGTTTTTGTTGAAAATATTGGCTGTTAACCCAAAATGGGTTCAAAATTTTGATTCACGCTCAGTTCCGCAAAGTTATGGGATTTTCGGATTGAAGAAGTTCTTTTGCAGCTACGGCCGCGCCGATGATGCCGGCGCCGTTTTGGTTTTCTGCAATAAGTATTGGAGTGTCAATGGTGATCT
>DATGOS010000584.1:0-3140 GCA_035305725.1 Cyclobacteriaceae bacterium | reverse complement strand
TTTTGACCGGTAATGATCATCATGGGCATGGCACCCAATTGGGCATAAGCAGCGGGGGTTACCAGGTTCGTAGCTCCCGGCCCAAGGGTCCCAAGGCAAACCCCTACCTTACCTGTGAGCCGGCCATACGTAGCGGCCATAAAACCCGCCCCCTGTTCGTGACGGGTGACGATGAACCTGATTTTTGACTTTCTCAAAGATTCCAGAAAGTCCAGATTTTCTTCACCGGGTACGCCAAAAATATATTCCACCCCTTCATTTTCAAGGGCTTTAACAAACAGATCCGAAGCTTTCATTTAGGTGTTGTTTATTATCCCAAATATTTGAGAAAAGTTACGATGATCCCGTTGCAAATCACACCTCCTATAATCCATTTCACGAGGTCATTCTTTGCCTGGCTAACCAATAAACCCACATATTCCTTGGTAACAGCATTGTTCCAGATGTCTTCAATTGGAAGCAAGTTCGTTGGCCTGCTCAGCCGTGAAATTTGCCTTTTGGAGCCGGTGTATGATTTCAGTGGTTCTCATATCAGGCATCACGGGATTAGTACGAATATAGTTAAAAAAAATCCCGGGAAGAAATCCCCGGGACCTGTTGTATTGAAAAACCTGGAATGCTGTTAAGCAGCTACGATTGGCGATTACCTTTTGTTCATGGATACATAATCCCTTTCGTTGGCGCCGGTATAAATCTGCCTGGGCCGTCCGATCGGCTCTTTGTTTTCCCGCATTTCCTTCCATTGGGCAATCCAGCCGGGAAGCCGTCCGAGGGCAAACATTACCGTAAACATGTCGGTGGGAATGCCCAGGGCCCTGTAGATGATGCCGGAATAGAAGTCGACATTGGGATAAAGTTTCCTGTCCACAAAATACTGGTCGTTCAGCGCAACTTCTTCCAGTTCCTTGGCAATATCAAGAATGGGATCGTCCACACCCAATTTGTCCAGCACGTCATCGGCAGCTTTTTTGATGATTTTGGCTCTGGGATCAAAGTTTTTGTATACCCGGTGTCCAAAACCCATCAGCCTGAAGGGGTCATTTTTATCCTTGGCCTTGGCGATGTATTTTTTGGAATCTCCTCCATCGGCTTTAATGGCTTCGAGCATTTCGATCACCGACTGGTTGGCTCCTCCGTGCAGGGGCCCCCAAAGGGCGTTTATGCCGGCGGAAATGGATGCGTAGATGCTCGCCTGGGAAGATCCTACCATTCTTACGGTGGACGTAGAACAGTTCTGTTCATGGTCAGCATGCAGGATCAACAGCTTGTCCAGGGATTTTTCCACAACCGGATCAAGCTCATATTTTTCTGCCGGAAGAGCGAACATCATTTTCAGGAAGTTTGCGCAATAGTCCAGGCTGTTGTCCGGGTAGTTAACCGGATGGCCCATTTTGTTTTTATAGGCCCAGGCCGCGAATGTAGGCATTTTGGCGAGCAGCCTGACGATACTTAGATCTACTTCCTCTTTGCTCCTGTTGGGATTTAAGGAGGTAGGGTAAAAAGCAGTCAAGGAACATATCAGGGAAGACAACACGCCCATGGGATGCGCCACTGAGGGAAATCCGTCCAGAATTTTTTTGATGTCTTCATGTACCAGGGTATGGTTGGTGATATCTCTTGAAAACTTTTCATATTCTTTTTGGGTGGGAAGTTCGCCGTAAATCAAAAGGTAGGAAACCTCCACGAAGTTGGATTTTTCTGCCAGATCTTCAATCCCATATCCCCTATATCTAAGAATTCCTTTCTCGCCGTCCAAAAAAGTAATGGCACTCTTGGTAGAGCCGGTGTTTTTATAACCCGGGTCCAGGGTGATTATTCCTGACTCTCCCCGGAGCTTGGCAATATCAATTGCCTTTTCATTTTCGGTGCCTTCTAAAACAGGAAGTTCAAATTCTTTTCCCTGAAAGGATAACTTAGCAATTTCGGACATATTCGTATATTTTAACTTTAATTAATTTCATGAACTTTAATCCAATCGGTGCTCCTAATATAATCACAGCCCCGTACGGAGCACTAAAATGTTTTCTACAGGCGGTTTGGGTGATTCACCAAAACCAACAAGGTTTCGCTACTTACAGGTTAAAAAGGTAAACTGTAATTTCTGTAAAAATAACACCGATATTATTTATAGAAAAATTAAATAATGTTCAATGGACCAAAATGAAGGACTATTTTCCCTGGTTAAAAAAAAATAGCCCACGGGGGCTATTTTTATTGACAATAATTCTCAAACACTTCAATCAAGTGGTCACCAATGATTTTAGCGTTTCTGCCTTCTATATGGTGTCTTTCGATAAAATGTACAAGTTCGCCGTCTTTAAACAAAGCCATGGCCGGGGAAGAAGGAGGGTAGGGGAGTACATACTCTCTGACCTTGTTCACCGCATCGGTGTCATTGCCGGCAAAAACCGTGGCCAGCACATCAGGTTTACGGTCGGACTGTTCCAGTGCATACCGTACGCCTGGCCTTGCCGCACCCGCGGCACAGCCACAGACGGAATTTACCACAATAAAGGTGGTTCCCTTATGATCCTTCAAATGATTGTCTACATCTTCCGCTGATCTAAATTCTTGAAAACCCACATCGGTCAATTCCGCACGCATCGGTGCCACTAATTCTTCAGGATACATATTTCTTTTATTTGATGGTATGTTTTGATTTTTTTTATTTCGTGCCGTGGAGACGGATGAACTACCGGACTGCCAGGCAGTTTAGCATGCTTCCGGCGCTTTCTTTATAAAAAACCCAGCTCCAGCTTTGCAGTCTCGGACATCATGTCCTGGGAAAACGGGGGATCAAAAGTCAGTTCAACTTCAACACTGTTGACGCCTTCGATCGCCTGGATGCTTTCCTTAACTTCCGCCGGGATGTCCTCGGCAGCCGGGCAGTTTGGGGAGGTCAGAGTCATCAGCACGTAAACGTTGTTTACGGGATAAACGGTGATTTCATAAATCAGCCCCAATTCATAGACATCTACGGGAATCTCAGGATCATACACTTCCTTGATGGCGCTGATTACTTTTTCTTTTAAATCAGGGATATCTAAGACTTTATCTTTTTGGTTAGCATCTGACATAATTCAAGCGTTTATTTTGGACCGATAGGCCAGTGCGAATAACTTCATTTGTTTGATCATGGA
>DATGOS010000583.1:0-3431 GCA_035305725.1 Cyclobacteriaceae bacterium | reverse complement strand
TCCCTGGGTCCCCTTTCCTTTATAAAGGTCTTATCGCCGGCCGTAATATGAAAATAAAGGAAGACCCTTTGGGTAGTGCGGACTTTCTTTGTCTTTACCGGAAGTTCCTCCACCATCCTGTGCTTTTGGGCAAAGCATCCCGGCAGCAGCGGGCAAATGTCGCAGTCCGGCTTTTTGGGAACACATTGTAAAGCGCCGAATTCCATAATAGCCTGGTTGTACTCATCCGGGGAGGCTTCGGGAATTAGCCGGTTGGCAAGGTCGGCAAAGGCTTTCTGGCCCTGGGAGCTCGCGATGTCTAGTGCAATGCCAAAATACCTGCTTAAGACCCTGTACACGTTGCCGTCCACCACGGCTATTTTTTGCCCGTAGGCAAAGGAGGCTATGGCCGCCGCGGTATAGTTCCCCACCCCCTTGAGCTTTCGCAGTTCGCCAAAGGTGGCCGGAAACCTCCCGTTCCTGTTAAAAGCAATTTCCTGGGCGCAGGCATGTAGGTTTCTTGCCCTGCTATAGTATCCGAGACCCTGCCACAGCCGCATCACCTCTTCTATGGGCGCCTCAGCCAATCGGTGAACATCGGGATACCGGGAGATGAAGGCCTCAAAAAAGGGCTGCCCCTGGGCTACTCTGGTCTGCTGTAGGATGATTTCGGACAGCCAAATGATATATGGCTCTTTGGTGTTCCTCCATGGAAGTTCCCGTTTGTTTTGAGGATACCACCGGAGAAGGGTATTTGCGAAGTGCTGGGAATTCAAAATTTCATTAATTTTCTGCTCGGGTTAGCGTTTTACAAATGAAGGTAATTTTGCTGATTTTGTTTTTATATTGGCCGGATAAGTTTAAATTTGCAGTCCCAAAAATAATTGGTTAATAGGCCTTTAGGCTCAGAAAAATTAAATAATTAAATTTTAAGTACAGTGACTAAAGCAGAGATAATTGCGAGAATTTCCGATAAAACGGGAATTCAGAAGGACGATGTTACCCAGACTGTGGAAGCATTTTTCAAAGTGGTTAAGGATTCAATGGCCGAGGGTGAAAACATTTATGTGCGAGGGTTTGGCAGCTTTATCAATAAAAAAAGAGCCAAGAAAATCGCCAGAAACATCTCCAAGAATACAGCAATAGTAATAGATGAGCATTATGTGCCGGCTTTCAAGCCTTCAAAAGTCTTCGTGGAGAAGATCAAAAACAGCAAAAAAGTAAAAGAGCTTGCTCCCCAGGAGTAGTATCCGGGCGGCTTTTCCCCTATGAAAAAAACGCAAATTTTCCTTACGGTTGCCGGGATCATTCTCATCGCCGCCTTGTTCTCCCTTCCCACGATAGTGGTGGACAATTCCGATGAGGATATTGTGATGGAAGATACGGATTCCACGAATGTCACTCCTGCTGCCCGGGAAGCGCATGACAACAGACTGTCTCCCTCAGACAGAGATCAGGTGGACAACCTGATGGCGGTATTGGAAAATGAGGAAGATCGGGGAAAATTTGTTACCTTAGCGGATTCGATCGTAAAAGTTTACCTCGCCTCCGGGCAGTTGGACAGTGCGGCGTATTTTTACGGCTTGATTGCGGAAAAAGAACCTGAGGCTCCGAATTTGGAAAAGGCCGGAAATATGTATTACGAGGCTTACGGATTTGCGATGGACCCCGAAAAAACCGCCTACCTGGCCGGAAAAACTCGGGAGTATCTTGGAAAGGTTTTGGAAAGCAGCCCCGAACGGTTGGACCTGAAAACCAAAATCGCCATGACGCATGTCTCCTCAGCCAATCCAATGCTGGGTATTACCATGCTCCGGGAGATTTTGGAGGAAGATCCCGACAATGAATCCGCGCTGTTTAATATGGGCGTGCTCTCCATGCAGTCAGGCCAGTACAAAATGGCCGTACAGCGGTTTGAAGACCTGGTGGAAAACCATCCGGAAAACATTGAAGGCCAGTTCTATCTCGGGGTCAGCTATTTTGAATCAAAGCAAAACAACAAAGCCAAAAAGCAACTGCTGTTGGTGAAGGAGATGACGGAGGATCCACAGATACTTGCCGGTATCGAAAATTATCTGGACAGACTTTAATAATATTGTTAAACTTTAAAACACATTCATATGCCTTGCGGTAAAAAAAGGAAAAGACACAAGATTGCCACGCACAAGCGTAAAAAGAGACTGAGAAAAAACAGACATAAAAACAAGAAGTAGGTCTGCAATCAGTACAGTTTAAATAAAAAACGTTCATTAACATAAAGGAGACACGATTTGAGTACGGAATTATTAATCGATTCTGCTCAAAACGGTAGTCGGATAGCCCTTTTAAAAGACAAAAGCCTGGTTGAACTTCACTCAGAGGTGGAGGACAGCAAGTTTAAGGTCGGTGACATTTATCTTGGGACAGTTCGGAAAATAGTCAATGGGCTCAATGCAGCCTTTATTGACGTAGGTTATGAAAAGGATGCTTTCCTGCATTATCAGGATTTGGGCGCCCAGGTCAACAGCCTATTAAAATATATCAAACAGGTCAAGAATCACAATGCTACCAACTACAATTTAAAAGGGTTCGAAAGAGAGCCTGACATAGAAAAGCTGGGAAAGATTTCCCAGGTCCTTTCTAAGAACAATCAAATTTTGGTTCAGGTTGTAAAGGAGCCTATCTCAACGAAAGGCCCGCGACTATCCTGTGAGCTCTCCTTAGCCGGTCGATATTTGGTTTTGGTGCCTTTTTCCGATGCTGTCAACGTTTCTAAGAAGATCAGAAGCGCAGAGGAAAGGAAAAGGCTGGCCCGGCTTATTACTTCCATCAAACCCGCAAATTTTGGTGTAATCATCAGAACAGTCGCGGAAGGACAGTCAGTCACGGAACTGGACAAGGATCTAAGCAATCTGGTGAAGTCCTGGGAAGATGGAATGAAGAAGCTGGCCAAATCCAAGAGCAAGGACAAGGTAATAGGAGAAATGAGTATGGCTTCCTCTTTAATCAGAGACCTGCTCAACGAATCATTCGACGCAATCACTGTAGAGAATGAGGCAATCTATGACCAAATGCGATCTTATATAAGGTCCATTGCCCCAGAAAAAGAAAAAATTGTTAAGCTTTACAACGGAAAAGCTAAGCTCTTTGAAAGTTTTGGAATAGAAAAACAGATCAAAAGTCTTTTTGGCCAGGCGGTAAGCCTGCCACAGGGAGGATATGTGATCATTGAACATACGGAAGCCCTTCATGTGGTGGATGTCAGCAGTGGGAACAAGTCCAACCAGGAAAGTGACCAGGAAACAACAGCATTGAAAACCAACCTGGTCGCAGTCAAAGAAATTGCCAGGCAACTTCGTCTCCGGGACATGGGAGGCATCATCGTCATTGACTTCATTGATATGAAAAAGGCCGAAAACAAACGGGCCGTATATGAAGCCATGAAAAACGCGATGAAAGAGGACCGGTCAAAA
>DATGOS010000582.1:0-9949 GCA_035305725.1 Cyclobacteriaceae bacterium | reverse complement strand
AAATCATCGGCGACCGGAATGTGACCACCAACTTGAGGTACAAGCAGGGAAAGAACCTCAATTTTGAATCGGGAAAAGTCTTTGAGGTGAATCGTCCCGATGAAGCCAAACTGCCCAGGTTCAATGTGTCCACCAGCTATGTGTTTGCCGTGGAAGATTATTTTTTCGCGTATCCCAACAATTACAACTACTACGTGAATTACTACAAGGACACTTTTCAACATGGAGGAGTCTCCCTGGAAGAAATCATTATACCGATCATTCACCTTAAACCAAAGCGGTAACAGATTGGACAAATTAGACTGTAAAGACCCAGGCTTGATTCCGGCCACCGCGAAAAAAATCATAGATTTTTGTAAAGATGTACCGGTATGGGTATTTAAAGGGAACATGGGGGCGGGAAAGACCACCTTTATTAAAGAAATCGCCCGGCAAATGGGCGTAGAGGACAGGGTCAGCAGCCCCACCTATGCCATAATCCATGAATACCAGGATGCGGGAGGCAGGCCTTTTTACCATTTTGATTTTTATCGGCTGGAAGATCCTGAAGAAGCGCTGGAGCTGGGTCTGGAGGAATATTTTTATAGCGGAAACTACTGTTGGATCGAATGGCCTGAAAAAATTTCTGCTTATATTCCCGAAAAATTTGCCATGATTGAAATTGAAGAAGGCACTGAAGGCAATCGGGAAATTGCTTTAAATATAGTCAATGATGGAAGGAGCGAAGATCACTGAAGAGGTCAAAGCAACTGGCCTTTACACCAAAGAAGCGGTGGCCAGGATAAAAAAATCAGAAATATCCATATTGATCGGAATTCCTAAAGAATGGGCTTCCCATGAAAAGCGGGTGGTACTCACCCCTGAGGCGGTCGGTCTCCTGGTAAACAACGGGCAACGGGTCCTGGTGGAGACAAAAGCGGGAGAACATTCGAAATTTTCGGACCGGGATTATCTGGATGCGGGGGCGAAGGTGGTCGACACTGCGAAGGAAGCTTTTGATGCCGATGTGGTATTAAAAGTCGAGCCACCATCCCTGGAGGAAATCGGTTTTATGAAATCCGGTGCCTGTCTGATCTCAGCACTACAGTTGGGAAAGCAAAGTGCGGACTATATCCATGCCCTAAACAAAAAGAAGATCACGGCCGTTGCGTTTGAGTATTTGGAAGATAAAGTGGGCGGAATGCCGGTGGTAAGGGCCATGAGTGAGATTGCCGGGAGTACGGTCATGCTGATCGCCGCGGAATACCTTAGCAGCAACAAGGGGGGAAAAGGACTGATTCTCGGAGGAATCACCGGGGTACCACCTACCCAGGTGGTGATCATCGGGGCGGGTACCGTAGCGGAATACGCGGCAAGGACCGCATTGGGTTTGGGGGCAAGTATTAAAATATTTGACAACCACATTTATAAATTACGAAGGATCAAACAGCTCCTGGGGCAGCAGGTCTATACCTCGACCATAGATAATTATACGCTTGGACAGGCAATCAAGGAAGCAGATGTGTTGATCGGCGCGTTGAGGGTTGAAAAAGGCCGGGCAAAAATAGTGGTGTCGGAAGAGATGGTTTCCCAAATGATGGTAGGCAGTATCGTGATTGATGTAAGTATTGACCAGGGCGGCTGTATAGAGACCTCCAGAATGACGTCCCACGAGGATCCCACCTATGTGGAGTTTGACGTCACCCATTACTGTGTCCCCAACATCGCTTCCAGGGTCTCAAGAACGGCATCGGTGACTTTAAGCAACATCTTTACACCCATCATGCTGCAAATGGCGGAACACGGTGGGGCGGAAGAGATGATTTTTAATTACAAATGGTTTATGAAGGGCGTGTATACGTATAGAGGCAGCCTCACCAATGCACTGCTGGCCCGGAAGTTTTCCATGTCCCACAAAGAACTGCAACTGCTTCTAGCTGCCAGATATTAGGAAAGCAGGTTTTGTCGTAAAAGAAATTCAAGCTGGTCGTTGGCCTTTAACAGGCTTATCGTCAACTGCTTGTTTTCTTTGCGAAGCGCAAAAGCCTCGTAGGCATTTTTGATGACGGTTCTAAGGTATTCCTCTTCCCAGGGTTTTGTCAGGTAGTGGTATACCTTCCCCTTGTTGATGGCATCGATGACTGCCTGTATGTCCGAATAACCCGTCAGCAGGATCCGTATGGGATCCGGATATTCGGGAATAATTGATTCCAAAAAGTCCACTCCCGTTTCTTCAGGCATTCGCTGGTCAGTGATAATAATGTCAACTTCCTGTTGTTTCAGGAATTCCCTTGCCTCACTTGCTGATTCACATAAAAAGATCTGATAGTCTCTTCTAAACGTGGCCTTAAATGCCTGTAAGTTGTTGACCTCATCATCCACATATAAAATCCTGATATTATCCATTCCCGTCGTTGAATTCCAGCCACTATTTATATGACTCCTGTTATTTCTAAGGCGAAATTTAGTATTTTTGCGTAATATTTAAAAACTAATTTTCAAGGACTCCGCAATAATTTTAGTTGTCTTGTCTATTCCGATAAACTATCCTCTTGAGGGATTTATTCTCAAACATTAGTGTTATTTTTATCATTATTTAAATAAATACTATTATTAGACCTTTTAAAATTCGAAGGAATTGAAATCAAATTATGAGCCAAAAGTTAGTAAATGGAATCATTGCTGATTATCGTCCCCTGATCCTAAACCCCCAATCCAAACCCGATCTCGATACAATCTCCGCCCTCAAAAGCAATCCGGCTACCATGGTCAGGGACACCCTCGAAGCACAGGTAGGGGAACTCATCAAAATAAGTAATCCAGCCAGGGTATTTCCGGTACCCGAATTAAGGCAAAACATAGCGGATTTTTTGCGGGAGCATAAGAATTATGGCATCTGGGTGTATTACCCCTGGAGAAATACGCTGGTGAAGATATTGGATAAAGATGATTTTATCAGGGTGCGGACATCAAGGAACAGGTATAAAATCACCCAGGAAGAGCAGGATTTGTTGGCGCAAAAAAAGGTGGGGGTGATCGGCCTTTCCGTAGGCCAGAGCGTATCGTTAAGCCTTGCCATGGAACGGTCATTCGGAGAGCTGAGGATTGCTGATTTTGACACCCTTGACCTGAGCAACATGAACCGCATCCGTACAGGCCTGTACAATCTGGGCCTGCCAAAAGCATGGATGGTGGCCAGGGAAATCGCGGAAATTGATCCGTTTTTGAACGTCACGGTTTTTGATCAGGGAATTACCAATGAAAATATGGATGAATTTTTTACTTTTGGAGGGAACTTGGATCTTTTAGTTGAAGAATGTGATTCTCTAAAGATCAAGATCAGCAGTAGGTTAAAAGCCAAAAAACTGGGCATCCCGGTGTTGATGGATACCAGCGACCGTGGCTTGATGGATATAGAAAGGTTTGACATGGAGCCAAACAGGCCGATATTCCATGGCTTGCTCGAAAAATTTGGCAAGGAAAGCGAATTGGACAATGTCTTACAGGACAGATCCCGCGAAATCCTTTTTTCCATTTTGGATTTTGAGGATCTGTCTGAACGTTTGCAAAGGAGCATGGGGGAAATTGGAAAAACCATAACCACTTGGCCACAAACCGCTTCATCGGTAATATCCGGGGGCGCCGCAGCTGCGTATTATTCCCGTTTAATATTGTTGGACCAAGATGTAATTTCCAAGAGGTTTTATATTGACCTTGACTTGCTTAATAAATGAGATAATGGAGGTAAGGATAAGGGTAATAAAAGCAGGGGATGATCCAATTTCAACAGAAAAGTATATTAGGGGGCACTATTCGGTTTTGGAGTCGTATGGCGTTACCAAAGTCACTTCGGCGGACAGGTCCTGGGTGAGCAACCCCAATACCTATCTTTTAATCGTAGAATCAATGGATGAATTAGAGGTCTACGGAGGAGGCAGGGTGCAGTTGAAAAGCCAACATTTTCCACTTCCCCTTGAGTCGGCGATCGAGGAGAAAGACATCAAAATTAAAGAATACGTCAAACGCTACAACGAACTGGAGGTTGCTGAATTATGTGGCGTCTGGAACTCCAAGAAAATTGCGGGCTACGGAATCGGCAGTATCTTTTTGATCCGGGCCGGAGTGATCGTCTCATCAATATTAAAGCTTGAAAATTTGATGGGATTTTGTTCACCTTTCACCCTTAAAAATTGTCAGAACCTGGGATTTAAAGTCATTGAAGACTTGGGCGACCGGGGCAGTTTTTTTTACCCAAAGGAGGGGCTGCTGGCCACCATCACTGAAATCACGGATTTGGAAAAGCTCCCATACGCATTGCCGGAAGAGCAGGAAAAAATATTGTTTCTAAAGGAAAACCCTCAACACGTGGCATGTGAAACGAGTCCGAAAGGTGACTTCAGAATAATGTATGATTTAAAAATTTAACAGTTATGGAGCGTTTTTTCCGGCATATTCCAATCGTGTTGGTTTTGTTTTTTGCGTCCGGAATTGATATGGATGCCTATTCTCAGCAACTGACGGAAATCAACGGAAACGAATTTCTTGTCGATGAATTTGCCCTTTTGGAAATCCAGGACGGGGACATCAACAATTATAAAATCGTGTCCAAATATGAAGATATTCTGCTATTAAATTACGGGGTGACAGATGAACCCGTTTATTTTTTGGTCTCCTTCGACAATCCTTTTCACCTGAACGAAAACATTGTCCTCGAGATCAAAAATCCTGGCTTTAGAACAATTGAATTGTATCAAAAAGATGCGGATCAAAGGTTTAAACGGATAGGCATGAAGGGAATAGCGGTTCCCCATGGTGAATTTTCGAACAGCTTAAATCCCTCGTTTCGGCTAAATCCAGACGACCGGGTGGATCTGATTCTAAAAATTGAATCCAAAATACCCATTTCCTTTGGGGCAGGTATTTCGCCAATAAACGATTTTGAATATGTAAGTTCCATAAGGATGTTGTTTATCAACATTTACATTGGGATCATGCTTTCGCTTTTCCTGTACAACGCGATGTTGTATTTTTCTGTTAAGGATAAGGTGTATTTGATTTATTGTTTCTACATACTTTTTATCAGCCTCGCGCAGCTCTCTCTCTCAGGCTACAGTTATCAATATATCTTCCATTTCAACTATGAATGGTTTGAGAAAAGCATTATTATATTCTCATGTCTTTCAGGAATTTTTGCAGTATTGTTTATCCGGAATTTTCTAAAAACCAGCATACTCATCCCAAAACTGGACAAGGTTTTAATTTTTACCGGGCTTCTGTATGGCGTTACCGTCTATTTTGGAATGATGGCCTATATGGAAATCAGCTATTTTTTAGTTGACATTGCTGGTTTATTCGTGGCGGTGTTTTTCTTCACCTCGGCGGTCGTCACCTGGAGAATGGGATATAGACCGGCGAAATACTTTCTGGGAGCCTGGTCGTTTTTTTTAGTTGGGGTGGTGCTGTTTGTCCTGAAAAACAACGGGGTACAGTCCTTCCAGACTTTTTCGAATTTCCCCATGCTTATCGGCACGGCATTGGAAGCCATATTGCTTTCCCTGGCGCTGGCTGACAGGATCAATATATTAAAAAAGGAAAAGGAAACGGAACAGCGTGAAAAGGTCCAGGCGCTCAGCGAAAACGAGCGGCTGATCAAGGAGCAAAACGTTTATCTGGAAAAGATGGTGCATTCCAGAACGGAAGAGTTGGAACGTACCCTCAAAAACCTTCAGGCGACCCAGACGCAACTGGTAAATCAGGAAAAAATGGCTTCCCTTGGCCAGTTGACTGCCGGGATTGCCCATGAAATTAACAACCCGATAAATTTTGTCAGTTCCAATATCTCGCCGTTAAAGCGCGATATAAGTGATATAATGGAAGTTATAGACCTGTACAGGATCAAAGGGGAACTGGAATTTTCGGCGGATACAAAAAAAGAACTGAAAAATTTAGAAGATGAGATAGAATTAGACTATCTTATACGTGAAGTTGAGCAGCTACTCAGCGGAATCGAAGACGGCGCCAGGAGAACTGTGGAGATCGTGCGGGGCCTCAGGCTTTTTTCGAGGGTAGATGAGCAGGATGTAAAAAGGGTCAATATCCATGATGGTCTGGACAGCACCCTGATCCTGTTGAACAACACGATGCAGGGGCGGATCAAAATCACCAAGGAATATGGAGAGCTGCCCATGGTAGAATGTTTGGCCGGAAAGCTCAACCAGGTGTTTATGAATGTCATCAACAATGCCATTCATGCTTTAATGGATACGAACCACATGATCAAAAACCCCGAGATAACCATCCGTACCGCCACCCAGGGTGAATGTGTGAGAATAGAGATACAGGACAACGGTCCGGGCATGCCGGATCGTGTTAAGGAAAAGATATTTGAGCCTTTTTTTACAACCAAAGAAGTGGGAAGAGGCACTGGGTTAGGATTATCCATTGTATATACGGTAATTGAAAATCACAATGGAAGATTGGAGGTGAACTCTAAGGTAAACGAGGGGACGGTTTTTGTCATTATACTCCCTATCCAACAAAAATCCCGGAATAATGAAGGATAAAATCAAAGTGCTTTATATCGATGATGAGGACAACAACCTCAGTTCTTTTAAAGCCAGTCTGAGAAAAGATTTCAACATTACTACAGCCATGAATGGGGAGGAGGGCTTACAACTGGCTAGGGAGGGGGATTTTCAGGTAGTGATTGCCGACCAAAGGATGCCCGGGATGACGGGCGTGGAGTTTTTTGAGCGGTTGGTAAAGGTAAAACCCGATCCGATCCGGATCTTGCTTACAGGCTACTCGGATATTTCCAGTGTGATCGACGCGATAAACAGGGGAGAGGTATACCGCTTCATCGACAAACCCTGGAATATCGAACAAATCAAAAACACGATAGACACGGCAGCCGACATTTACAACATCCGCCGGGAACTGAAGGAAAAGAACGACAAACTGATCAAGGCCAACACCGAAATGAACCAGTTTGTATATAGCCTGTCCCATGACCTGAGGGGCCCGTTAATGAGTATTTCGGGCGTTTCCAAACTGGCAAAAATGGAAATCAATGATCCTGTGGCCATGGAATATTTTGAGATGATCGATTCCGCGACCGTCAAGCTGGACGATTTTATTTATAAAATGCTGGATTTTTACCGGTCAACAAAAATTGACAACAAAATCGTACCCGTAAGATTTGATGAAATCATAGACCAGCAGTTAAAGGCATATCAGGATAAATGGGATCTGGAGAAAATAGACTTCAGGATAAACGTCGAACAGGAGACTGAATTTTATTCTGACGAGTCAAAAATCAGGGTGATCTTAAACAATTTGATCGGCAACGCGGTGAAGTTCCAAAATGACGAGGTTGATCCAAAGAAAATCAACCTGGATATTCATGTAAATAACGGCTTCACTAAGCTCAGGGTCTCGGACAACGGGATAGGAATAGAGGAAAAGCACCAGACTGACATTTTCAAACTTTTTCACCGGGCTACCCAGAAGAACGTGGGTTCCGGATTGGGCTTGTATATGGTCAAGGAATCCGTGGACCAGATTAAGGGTACCATCGAACTGAAGTCCAAAGTCAATGAAGGCACTGTGGTGGAGATCCTGCTGCCTAATCTAAAGGACAGGGTCAATTAAGGCCATGACCGCGCTGATATCTATTCATTTTCGAAAGTAAATGTCACCAAAACCCGGTCGGTCAGTTTTTGTTCCTCGGGCATGAAAATGGGATCTTCCCGCATGTCCGCGCTTTCAAACCGCATATTGCTTGCCTTCATCTGATAAATCGGGCCGCTTCCCTGGCCGCTGGAATACTGCACCTTGAATACCTTGATATCCTTCAACCCCATGATATTGGCGATGCTTCCGGCCTTTTCAAGGGCATCTTTTAAGGCGGATTCCATCAGTTGGTCCTTATAGCTCTTTTCTTTTTCCCGGGAAAGCCGGAAATCAACCCTAAGGGACTGGTCGCCGCTAACGTTGACCATTTCTACGGCCTTTGCAAGTTCATGTTCCAGGTCTTTAACGGTTATCTCGATGTTTTGGGACGCTACGTATCCGCTGTCTTTCGCACTGCCTTTTTGATAAATCCGGTTGATGTTTACAATATAATTGCCTGTGGTCAAATCATAGGAGCGCAGGTCGGACTGTTTGAAAGCATCAACGAGTTTTTTTGTCGCCGCATTAAGTTCCTTCGTTACCTGTGCCACTGTCATCGACTTTTTTTGTACGGTAATGTTGAGCACGGCTTCATCAGGGATGACCATGATTTCGCTGTTTCCCTCCACCTCAACGGTGGGTATTTGGGTGGGCACATACTGTGCATGGGATAAGTTTAAAATTGTGAACAGTCCACAAACCAATAAAATAGTCTTTTTCATTTTTGCTGATCGATTATACCGACGGATCCGGGTGACCCGGAGCCGCGAATAGTGTCACTCACTAATAAATTTGCTTAATATCGCCTAAACGTCAAAATCGGAGCCAATGTGACAGTGACCGGGAAAAATTAAACTTTACTAGTAAAAATAATATATTATGCCTGACCATAACTTTGCTAAATGGGATAATTGCGGGTAAATTCGCATCTTATTTACCACCAAATTGAAAGGTTAGAATATGAACCACCCATGGCATGATGTAGGTATCGGAGAGGATAGTCCCGAGTTCGTGAACGGAATAATTGAAATCCCAAAAGGAAGTAAGGGGAAATATGAATTGGACAAAGAAACAGGTTTGTTGATGCTTGACCGCGTGTTGTTTTCGGCGGTCCATTATCCTGCCAACTATGGTTTTATTCCCAAAACGTTTTGTGAGGACAATGATCCGCTGGATATTTTGATTATTTCGCAGATTGATATTCCTTCCATGACTTTGGTAAAGGCAAAGGTGATCGGAGTAATGAGAATGATTGACGGCGGAGAGGCGGATGACAAAATTATTGCCGTGGCCGCAGACGATCAATCTGTAAACTATATCAACGACATCGAGGAACTGCCTCCGCATTTGATGAAAGAAACCCATCGTTTTTTTGAAGATTACAAGAAGCTCGAAAAGAAAGAGGTGAAAGTAGAGGACTTTTTGGGAAAACAGGATGCCATGCGGATCATCGTTGATGCGATTGAGCTTTACCAAAAAACCTTCGGCCAGGATTCGTAACATCCTGGTCTAAGGTTAAGCTGCTATTGTCCCGATTTTTTATTTCTTATCCCTTACCGTTGCCTCTCCATGCCGTTATTTTTGACTGTACGGCATATTGAAACTTTTTCTTAAAAAATTTTTATTTCTTAATATTTGGAATAGTTGAATATTTCATTTTTTAATTTATCTTTATTCGGTTTTAACCTTAAAAGATGTTTTATATGAAAAAGTTCAACAAATTTTATTTCTTGTCTTTTTTGGCCTGTTTATTTTTGAACGGGGTTTTCGCTCAAGGTGGCTTTCCTGATAACAAAGGAAGGGAGTTTTGGTTAGTTTTTAATACAAACAACGACAATTTTGAAGTGGCTTTGAGTCTCTTTATCACAGGGGATGTCGCCACAAACGGGCAGGTGGAATTCCCTGATGGTTCCAGCCAGTCTTTTAGCGTTATGCCCGGCTCGGTTTCGACGGTAGAAGTTCCATCCTCTTTCCTCTCGACCCTTCAGGATGGGATAGAATCAAATGGCATCAGGATCACCGCAGGGGAGGAAGTAACAGTTTACGGGCTGAACCAAAAAACTTTTACCACCGATGCTTTTCTGGCCCTTCCGGTGGACATTCTCGGCACGCAGTATATGGTGATCTCCTACAATTCGTTGGGATCCAGTATTTCCACTGCCAGCATGTTGTCGGTAGTCGCGACAGAGGACAATACCCAGGTGACGATTGTTCCTTCAGTAAGTCTTTCTGGGAGGCCTGCAGGGGTTCCTTACAATCTGACCCTGAACCAGGGCGAGACCTACCAGTTGCTGGCAAC
>DATGOS010000581.1:0-2321 GCA_035305725.1 Cyclobacteriaceae bacterium | reverse complement strand
TTCACCGGTCAGATTTCATAGCCGTAGACCGGGCAGTGGAAGCGGGGAAGTTGGCTAATATGCCTGTAATGGTAGACTTTGGGGGTGCCATTCCAAGGCTTTCCATTGAAGACCTGTTCATGAACCGGCTTCGCCCGGGGGATATTTTTACCCATACCTACGGCGAGTTGGTTAAAACCAAAGAAACCATTGTGGATGTAGAGACCAGGCAACTAAAGCCCTTTGTACTTTCAGCCCGCGACAGAGGAATAATTTTCGACGTTGGCCACGGAGGAGGAAGCTTTGCTTTTTCCCAGGCGGTTCCCGCGGCCAAAGCCGGTTTTTACCCCCAGACCATCAGTACCGATCTCCACACCGGCAGCATGAATTCAGCAATGAAGGACATGTTGAACGTGATGTCAAAGTTTCTTGCCCTGGATATGGGCCTGGAAGAAGTAGTTAAAGCAAGTACCTGGTCGCCTGCTGTGGCCATTCAACGGGAAGAACTTGGGCATCTATCCCCGGGTGCCATTGCCGATATTGCGGTGCTCAACCTCCGTGAAGGCCAGTTCGGCTTTTATGATGTCGCCAGGAATAAAATGCAGGGCAAACATTTACTGGAATGTGAAATGACCATCAAAGGGGGGAGGATAGTCTATGACCTCAATGCCATGTCTATGCCTCTGTGGAGCGAGTAGTACCCCTTTGCTGCTGCTGTTTTATCATAGCGTCGGACCTTCATCAGGGCTAAGGTGAATTTTATTTATAATAAAAAATTTAGTTTATAAGGGGAATTATCCGATGAAATTATAAATTGCGAGGACAAGCATGTGGTTCTATCCTGAGAAACGGGAAAGTATTTGGTAAAAATGCTGTTTTTCCATTTTTATCAGAATTTTCTGAGATTTTTTGCTCAGCAGTGACAGAGGATGCAAATAATGTATTGTTTTAGTTTTTAAGATATTATTGATGAAAAATTTAAAAAGTAAGAACTTCCATCAAATCGGTGGATATGTCCAGGCGAGCCAAAGGTTCGGCCTGCTGAAAAATCTCTTATTTTTCTGTCTCCTTATTGTCATTACCTCTGGGTTTAAAGGAAAAGAAGTGGCAGTCCATCCGGATCCGATATTAAATGAGATCCGGATAAAAAGAAACCAGCCGGTAAAGATGCGTGATGGGGTGATCCTCTATGCCGATGTATATATGCCTGCCAAACCAGGCAAGTATCCGGTGATCCTTACCCGGACCCCTTATGGACTGCAGCGGGAAGGCGTTCATCACGAAAGAATGATCAAATTTGCCCAGCGCGGCTATGTGGGCATCGTGCAGGATGTACGGGGAAGGTATGAAAGTGAGGGGAAATGGGAGCCATTCCGTGACGAAGCGGAAGACGGGTATGATACCATAGAATGGGCGGCTTCCCAGGATTTTTCAAATGGCAAAGTGGCCACCCAGGGCGGTAGCTACCTGGGACACAACCAGTGGGCGGCAGCCAGCCAAAATCCTCCCGGCCTTGTGGCGGCTTTCCCTTCGGTAGCCTCCACAAACATTTACGCCAACTGGCTGACCATGGGAGGCGCGTTCCGTCTCAGTTTTAACTATGGCTGGGGCGTGGTGAGGATGCCCAACAGAATCATGTTGCCGCAATTTTGGCATACAGAGGATTACACGCCGGAGGAACTCAAATATGAAAATATCCTATACCATCTGCCCTTGAAAGACGGAGATTTGCAAAGTGCCGGCAGTGTGGTGCAGCACTACAGGGATTGGATTGCCCATGAAAGCTACGACGACTACTGGAAGTCCATCAGTGATGAGGAAAGATTTGACCAGATCATGGTACCTACCTATAACACCGGTGGATGGTTTGACATTTTCATCATGGGGACCATTAATGGTTACATAGGCATGAAAAACAAGGGCGGGTCTCCCGAAGCCAGAAAAGGCACCCGTCTGCTTATCGGACCCTGGGGCCACGGCCCTTCCACAAAGTTTGGTGACATGGATTTTACCGAAGATGCCTATGCCGACCTCTTTGAATATGAGCTCCGGTTTTACGACTATCACCTGAAGGGCATCCAAAACGGACTGGATAAGGAAAAGCCGGTGAAGATCTTCTACATGGGCGAAAACAAATGGAGGTTTGAGGATGATTATCCTATACCCAATACAGTTTACAAGCCGCTTTACCTTGGAGGCGACGCTCCGGCTAACTCCCTGCGGGGCGGCGGGACATTGACTTTTGACAAACCGGGAAAATCCGGAACGGACAATTATAACTATGATCCTGATAACCCCGTCCCTACGTACGGCGGAAACAACTGCTGTGGCTCGCCCACGAT
>DATGOS010000580.1:0-5330 GCA_035305725.1 Cyclobacteriaceae bacterium | reverse complement strand
ATTTGACGAGGAATCCGGGATGTTGGTGATCATTCCCGATGAACCAAACACCGACCTGCTCCGGATACCCTTCGATACTTCCACCGGCACATTTGGATCAACGGAAAGGCTGAGCCAGACAGGCGCAAGCGAGCCCGTAGAAGGGCTGGGATTTTCTCCTGATGGCGCGTTTGTTTATTTTTCCCAGGGTGATCAATTACTGCGGCTTCCCATGGATGATCCGACAGCCGCTGCCGAGGAAGTTCCATTGGCCGCGGATATTTTCGGGATCTATGACGTTAAGACAGGGCCGGATGGCCAGGTGTACTATATTTATGAGGAAGCTGAGGGAGGACCCCAGTTTGTCGGAAGGGTAACGAATCCCGATGAGGAGGAACTGGAATCTCTGATCCTGGAAGAGGATCCTTTCAACGGTACGGATTTCTGCGGGCGGATATTTCCGGTCTTCGCGCCCAACATTGATTTGGAAAATACAGTGGACTTTACCTGGGCACCACAGGACCCCTGCATGAACAATCCCCTTCAGCTTACCAGCCAAATTACACCTGAAAATTATCAGCCTGTAAGTTTCGAATGGACCATCAATCCTCCCTTGACGGATGAGGACGGGAAGGAAATTGAACTGGAACTGAATGAAGAGCATTTGCTGCTGCCAGCAGGTGCCACTTCCCAGGAAAACATATCCGTCAGCCTGACGGTGACTTTTGCCGATGGGCAGACCAGGGAGGCAAGCCATAATATTACCTTTCAGGAAAACAACCTTCAGGTACAGTTCACCGCCTCAGACACCACCCTTTGTGAACCGGAATGTATTGACCTGATGGAAATCCTTGAGGTGCAGAGCGGGGACCAACAGGGAGGAGGCCAGGGCGGAGGTATTCCGGGTGGTATAGGAGGATTGCCGGGAGATGGTCAGCAAGGAGGTGGCCAGGGAGGTAATTACGAATATTTCTGGTCCAATAAAAAAGAGGAGGGGTGGGGGCCGGAAGCGCCAAATGAAGTTTGTCTTCCAGGCTTTTACTGGGTGTTGGTGCGGGAACAGGGTTCAAATTGCTATGCCTATGCAAGTACAAGGATTAAAATCTGGGATATTGAGGACCAATCCAACAATATTTGGTACTTTGGAAATGGGGCCGGCCTGGATTTTAACCGGGATCCCGCTGACCCGGATGCCCCCACACCCAGACCCATTGAAAACCCCCACCCTCAGAATATTCCGGCTGGGGTAACTACCATTTCAGACCAGGCAGGGGAAGTACTTTTCTATACGGACGGACAAACCGTTTGGGACCTCAACGGAAATCCCATGCAAAACGGAAACAATATCGGTGGGGATAATTTATCCTCTCAAAGCGTATTGGCCGTTCCGTTGCCGCAGGAAGAAACACTTTTTTATTTGTTTACCACCCAAACCTCCTCGGGGGGTACCAATGAGGTGAATTTCTCCTTGGTAGATATCAAGGGAGACAATCCGGATGGGGTTGGAAATGTGGTCAGCAGCGACAATTTCCTTTTTAGTCCCAGCACCCAGCATGCCGCTGCCCTTGGCGCCGGGGACACCACTTGGGTAGCCCTTCATGAATTGGCAAACAATACCTTTCGCTTTTATCCTGTCAGCAATGAGGGAGTAGGCCAGCCTGTATTCAGTTCGGTCGGGGGGAACCATGATTTTGGAACAGGCGTAGGAACTATGAAATTCAGTCCTGATGGTACTAAACTGGCAGTAACCATCAATGAAAATGGTGAAAACCGCGTGGAAATCTTCGATTTCGACCAGGACACTGGCCAGTTAACGGAATTTGCTGTTTTGGATTTGGGCACTGAGGGAGATATTTATGGGCTGGAATTTTCCGATGATGGGAAGCGGGTCTACGTCTCCTATCGAAACGGGGGGCCGGGGGTGGAGGAATTTTTTATCGGCGGTGTGGAAACCACCGACAGTTCGGATCCGGAAAACCCGGTGATCTCCACCTGTCCCACCTGCTTCGAGGATGCCGATACGGCGGAAGCAATCGAAGCTTGCATTCTGGAAAGCAGGACAAATGTCCCTGATACCCAGGGCTTACCCCTTGGAGCCCTTCAGATTGGGCCGGACGGACAAATTTATGTGGCTGTGGTGGGTTCTGACCGGATAGGACAAATCCAAGTGGGGGAAGACTGCAACCCGAGCAGCTTTAACCAAAACGCTGTAGAACCCATGCCGGGAACCAGCAATCTGGGGCTTCCATCCTTTGTACAAAATTCAGGCAGCAGTATACCAGATCCAAGCCTTGCGGGGCCGGGAAGGTTGTGCTTGGATACTGAAACAGGTGCCGTGGGGACTTTTGAAGGAGGGGGTGAACCGGATATAGACAGCTATTTTTGGACCATCACCAACGCATCGGACAGCATCGTGCATAGCTCCGGGGGACCCGGAGAGGAAAACCAAAGCCTGGAGTTCAGCTTTCCCGATGCGGGAATTTATCAGGTAAATCTGGAGGTGGAACGCTGTGGCCGCCCCTGGGAAGAGACATTCCGTCTGGAAACGGAAGTGTATGACACGCCTGATATCACGCTACCCTCAGACCTCCCCTTGTGCAATGATTCCCCCGTTGGGCTTACCGCAGTGGATCCCGAAGATCCGGACTTTGACAGTTATATCTTTGTCTGGACAAATGCCGCCGGGGACACCTTGGGGCGTGAAAACACCCTGTCTGTAAGCGAGGAAAGTATCTATACCGTCACGGTGGCTTTTGCACTACCGGCAGGTGAAGACGCGGAAACTTTTCAATCCTGTCCTGCTACCCAGTCCGTTTTCGTGGGACCGGCTTTTGAATTTGAAATCGATCAAAGTGCGGAAGAAGTCTGCTGGGGGGAAACCGCTCTGTTTACGCCCGATACCCCTGTGAGCGGGGAATGGTTTGCAATAATGGAAGGTTCAACCGACCGCATCGCTTTGGGTGAATTTTTCGAACTTGAACTTGCCACAGACGTCCTTCCGGATCCAGGAAATTTTGAAATTATTTTTAGGACAAGGGATCCCATAGACAGCACCTGTACCGTGGAAAAAACCATGGATTTGCGGGTGAATCCCCTTCCTGCCTGGCGGATAAACCGCATTATACGCGCGGAAAGCTGTGAAATTGACAACGGGTCCATCAATCTTACCGCCAGAACCAATATTGATAGCCTGGTATTGGAGGAAACCGGGCAGGTATTTTCTCTGGTACAAAATGAAAACCTTCTAATAACAGGACTGGCAGCGGGTACTTACACCCTTAGCGCCAGCAACAACGGCTGTAGATTTTCTTCCTTTCCTGTGGTGGACAATGAAAACCCGCCCCGACACCTGGAGTACACGGTTCACGGCATCTCGACAACCTGTGGTCCTGATGGCGTGGAATCCGGAGCTATTAGGATCCGTTTCAGCAATGGCCTCGGTTCCGGAAGTTATGTGCTCACGAATGTGAAGGAAAACCTAAAAATTTCCGGAACTTTTTCCATGCAATCCGTGGTATCCGTTCCTGTGCCCCCGGGCCAATATAAAGTGGAGGTTCTGGATGAAAACGGCTGCACCAATCCCAATACCACCATTTTTATCATAGATCCGGTCACAGCGGCTGAATTTTCCATTCCGGCCCAGGCAGTTTCCTGCGGATCCTTTACCTTTACACCCCTCAGCGATCAGAACCTCGTCTTCACGCTTATTGACGAGGCAGGCAACAGAGCCAGACCCGCAACAGACGGCAGTTTCACCATTACCCGGCAGGGGATCTATACGGTACTGGGCGAGGGGGCGGATCCGGAAGAGAATATCTGCCCTACTGAGAAGACCATTGAGGCTATGGTCGCGGGTCCGGTGGATTTTGAGCTTAATGAGCCAAGCCTGATCTGTGAAGGTCCGTTTGTTTATGAAATTGATTTACTTGGCCAGAATCCGGACTTGGTAAACATAACCTGGTTTGATTCCGACGGCCAAAGGGTAAGCAATGGTTTAATTTTTTCAGCGGATATATCAGGGGAATATAGTGTGGAGGTTTTGCCTGCGGGTGTGGTGGAATGCGAAGGCAGTCAGGTTCACTTTCAGGTCCCGGAAGTCCCCGCGCCCATTTCCCTGGCGCTAAATCACAGCTCCTTCTGTGCTGAGGATCCATTTTCCTCCCTTACCCTGGAAGCAGATTTGACAGCGGTAGCCCAAATTTTTTGGTATGCCGTAACAAATGGAACGCCAACATTGATCCCCAACACCAACGATGCGGAAAGCATCTCCGTCAGCAGTGAAGGAACCTATCGGGTGCTGCTCTTTAACGAAGCCGGATGTGAAATCGGCAGGGATGAGGTGGAAATTATCCGGTCTATAACCGAACCTCCTGTGCTGGATCCCAGTTATACCATTTGCAGCCTCGAAAATGTACACGTCATCCTGGATCCAGGCAGCTATGATTCCTACGAATGGGTTTTGGACAACGAAATCGTTTCCAATGCCGCTACCTTCACCCCTACCTTTCCGGGCAACTACGAACTAAGGGTAGAAGATGAACTGGGTTGTTCCTTTATCCTTGAATTTGCAATTGTCGAAGATTGTGAGTTGCGCATCACTTTTCCCAATGCAATTATTCCTGGAATTGAAAACAAAAATTTTGAAGTTTACGCCAATGAATTTATTGATGATATTGAAGTGCTGATTTACAACCGCTGGGGCGAATTGATCTTTTACTGTGCGCATGAAAATATAGAACCCTCCACCGCATTTTGTCAATGGGACGGTACGGTCAATGGGGGAAAAGTGCCCAACGGATCATATCCTGTGCTCATAAGATATAAAAGCGAAAATCAGGGCATTGAGAAAGTAATAAAAAAAGCTATAGTAGTATTAGAATAATATGATAACACTTATTTCTCCAGCCAAAACCCTGGATTTAAAAAAAGAGGAATTACCTAACTGGACCGAACCGCAGTTCCAAAAAGAAATCCAGGAACTGGTAAGGGTCATGAAAAAAAAATCAAAAGCAGGAATACAGGAACTGATGGGAGTCAGTGAAAACATTGCTGCACTCAACAAAGAGCGGTACAAAAACTTTGAAAAACAATTTACTCCTGAAAACTCCAAGCCTGCTATTTTTACCTTCAAAGGGGATGTTTACAGAAAAATGGACGTTGAAACCTATACCCAGGAGCAGATAGACTTTGCACAGAATCATGTAAGGATTTTATCGGGTCTGTATGGATTGTTAAAACCAATGGATTTGATTCAGCCCTACCGTCTCGAAATGGGGATCAGGCTTAAACACAAAAAATACGAAGACCTTTACAGTTATTGGAAAAGAAAAATAACTTCAGCCATTGACACA
>DATGOS010000579.1:0-5164 GCA_035305725.1 Cyclobacteriaceae bacterium | reverse complement strand
AATCAGCACGCCACCGGCCGCAACGGCATCGACCTGGTTGGTATTGGCCTTAAAATTGACCCCCTGGATGGAGTGGGTGGTTCTGCTGGTTACCGTGGCGAAGGTCAGTCCGCCGTTGGTGGTTCTTAAGATGGTCCCGTGGCTTCCTGTTACCAGTCCGATCATGGGATTGATTTTGCTAAAGACGACTTTGTTAAAATCCCTGTCCATACCGCTGTTGATATACCGCCAGGACCTGCCCGCGTCTTCGGTTTTGATAATGGTGCCCAGATCACCCACCGCATAACCCACGGTGTCATTTGTAAAATGAAGATCGTTTAACACTGCGTCAAACCCTGTAGGGCTTATTTGCCAACTGCTTCCTCCGTTTTCGGTTCTAATAATTTCACTGTTGGCACTGGCGATATATCCGGAATCGGGATTCACAAAAAAGATGGCGTTCAAATCCGCCTCGGTACCCATTTTTCGCTGGGACCAGGTAAGCCCCCCGTCTGTAGAATTAAAAAGCAAGCCTCCATCGGCACCGACATAAATGTGGCCATTGGGCGTATGGGTAACAGAATTCAGTTTTCCGTCAATGTTGAAATCCACGACTTCCCAGGTCCGTCCCCCGTCGGACGTTCTGTAGCCGGTCCCGGCCATTCCAACGATCAAACCGTTTTCTTCATCAAAAAAATCCAGGGAAAGCATACGATGGTCGGTGGGCGCCTCCTGTTCCTGCCAGCTCAGGCCTCCGTCTATGGACTTGAGAATGAGGTTATCCCCGGCAATGTAGCCCACTTCTTCATTTACCCATACAATATCCGTAAACTCATTTCCCCAATTACCCACTCTTCTCCAGGTCTGGGAATACGCATGCTCAATCCCCAGGAGTAGAAGAAATAGTAAAAGTAAAACTATCCTCATAAAATAAAAATGGAGTCAAAATTTGACTCCATAAATATAATAATATATTCTGATAATCCATTTATCTGTCCTGGGCGCCCACCGAAATCATCGCGCATCTGAAGCCGATGTGGTTGGTGGCGGAGTCCTGGTGCATAAATCTTCTGGTACCGGGGGAAAGCCAATAGGCAACATCTCTCCAGGATCCTCCCTTATACACCCTGTAATTATCATCAATTAATGTGGTGGCGTAACTGCCTTCCTCGTCGAACGAGCCGTCTTTTCTTACCGGATTGAGGTCATCAAAATCCTGATAGGACAAAGGCCGGTACACATCATATACCCACTCGTTCATGTTACCGGCCATATTGTACAAGCCAAAATCATTGGCGGGGAATTCATACACATTGGTAGGAATGATTTCGCCGTCGTTGGTAACACTTCCTGAAATCCCCGCATAATCTCCACGGCCTCTTTTGAAGTTGGCCAGGAAATCCCCCTGCCGGGATTTTCTTTTAATATTATATGGGTTTCGGGGTCCTCTTCCATCCCAGGGATAGATTCTGCCGTTTTCCTGGTTTTCGTCCATATACTGGGTACCAATCATAGCTTTAGCGGCAAACTCCCACTCTGCTTCATTGGGGAGTCTGTATTCCGGAAACACCACCCCCCGCTGTATTAACTGGTTTTGTGAAAGCGCAGAATCGAGTTCGTTTCTTTCTCTGTTGAGTTCGTTAACATAAATCGTTCTCCACTGGGAGTAGACATTTGCCTGCGTCCAGCTTACCCCGGCCACCGGATAAAAGTTAAATCCAGGATACCTAAAGTAATACGTGGAATAGACATCATTGTAAGACATTTCTCCTTCCCAAACATCTTCCTTGGGTTCGAGCTTTAATATAGAATCAGCACTTACCCTCGTTCTCATATTAAAAAGGAATTCCTTGTAATCCACGTTGGTGACTTCCGTTTCATCCAGGTAAAAAGAGGCAATCGTAACGGTTCTTTCCGCGTTGTCCCTGAATCCCATGATATCCTGTTCCTGGGATCCCAAAACCGCACGCCCTCCCTGTATGAACTTCAACCTGGGGCCTACTACTTCTTCCGGAAGTCTGAAGACCTGGAACCTGGTGGTGTCATCTTCATCAAAACTGAATTCCGCTCCCGTGGACGCACTGAATCTTCCCGGATTGCTTGCGGTTCTCCTGCTGGATTGGTTGCCACAGGAAGAAAGCAGAATTGGCACGGCCAGCACCACTAATGCCATCATTGCCAAGCCAACATTTATATTTTTCAGCATCTTCAACCTTGTTTTTGCTTTAACTAAACGCTAATATAGAATCAATAATATATTTTATCAATAATTTTTCCGGACTCCCAGGGATCAACTGCCGATCTTAAGAGGCCATGCAATTAAATTCCGCAAATTCCCTACCTGAAGTTGCTTTTATTTGTATATCAGTAACATGAAAATTTTTTAAATTTTCATGTCGGTCAGCCATTTTTTTGCTGTGTCAATCGTATTCACGTTTGCTATGGTAAGGATTAAACGTTTTTTATGTTCCTTTATTTTGCATGCCGAGCCCTTGGTCTGAATAAATTTTATAATGTTCCCAAAGATGTCAGACCGGAAATACTGCTCTTTGGAGGAGGGCACAAAATAACATTTCATTTGCCCTTTTTTGAGCACGAGCTTTTCGAATCCCAGACTTTCCGCCAGCCATCTAAGTTTCACGGTTTCAAGCAGTACCTCCACCTGTCGGGGCATGGTGCCAAACCTGTCCACCATGGAAACTTTAAATATTTCCAGTTCCCCGGCTGTCTTTATACGGTCAAGCTGCGAGTACAGGTTCAACCTTTCCGAAATATTGGCGACATAGGTTTCAGGAATAAGCAGTTCCATGTCTGTTTCTATCACGCAATCCTGCACCAACACCTCTACCTTTTCCTTTATATCCCCTTCGAACAGTTCGGCAAACTCATTTTGTTTTAATTCCTGTACCGCTTCATCCAGAATTTTGTGGTACATGTCAAAACCAAGGTCTGTAATAAAGCCGCTTTGCTCCGCACCGAGCAGATTTCCCGCGCCGCGGATGTCTAAATCACGCATCGCAACTTTAATGCCATCTCCCAAATCAGAAAATTCTTCCAGGGCCTGCAACCGCTTTCGTGCCTCAGTCGGGAGGTTGGATGTTGGGGGCGTAAGGAGGTAACAGAAAGCTTTTTTGTTGCTTCGCCCCACCCTTCCCCTCATCTGGTGCAGGTCGCTCAGGCCGAACATGTGGGCCCGGTTGATGATGATGGTATTGGCGTTCGGTATATCCAAGCCGGATTCGATGATATTGGTGCACACCAGCACATCATAAGTCCCTTCAATGAAATTAACCATTATCTTTTCCAGCTTTTTTCCGTCCATCTGACCATGTACCCCGATTACCCTTGCGTCAGGCACCAGCTTTTTGATCAGGTTAGCGATGGTATCAATTTCCGCCACACGGTTGTGTACAAAAAATACCTGCCCGCCCCGGTTAATTTCGGCAGATATGGCATCGCGTACAGTTTCCTCGTTGAAAGTATAAATCTCCGTGGTGATCGGCTGTCTGTTGGGGGGAGGGGTGGCGATGACGGACAGGTCCCGGGCGCCCATCAGCGAAAAATGCAGCGTTCTTGGAATGGGTGTCGCTGTTAGCGTAAGCACATCGACATTCACCCGCATTTCCTTCAACTGGTCCTTGACCTTGACGCCGAACTTCTGCTCCTCATCAATGATCAGCAGTCCAAGGTCCCGGAACTGGATATCTTTGTTTACGATTCTGTGGGTGCCGACCAATATGTCAATTTCGCCGGAACTGACTTGCCTGGTGATTTCCTTTATTTCCTTGGCCGTTCTAAAACGGTTAATAAAGTCTACCTTAACCGGGAAGTTTTCCAGCCTTTCCTGAAAGGTATGGAAATGCTGCATGGCCAGGATCGTGGTCGGCACTAGCACAGCGACCTGCTTGCGGTCATTGACGGCTTTAAAGGCGGCCCGGATGGCCACCTCCGTTTTTCCAAAACCCACGTCCCCACAGACCAGCCGGTCCATGGGATAAGGTTTTTCCATGTCCTCCTTCACAGCCGTGGTGGCCAGTGCCTGGTCCGGCGTGTCCTCAAAGATAAAGGAGCTTTCCAGTTCCACCTGTAATACGCTGTCTTTGGAATACTGAAAACCCGGCACTGCCTTGCGTTTTGAATATAGGGCGATCAGTTCTTTGGCAATGTCCTTTACCTTGCTTTTGACCTTCTTTTTCTTATTTTCCCACTCCGGCGAACCCAGTTTGGACATGGTCGGTATGGTACCTTCCTGCCCGGAATATTTTGAGATCTTGTGCAAAGCGTGAATGTTGATGTATAACAGGTCGTCATCCCTGAACACCAACCTGATCGCTTCCTGAAAATTGCCGTTGACTTCGACCTTTTCCAGGCCGGCAAAGCGTCCCACCCCGTAATCGATATGGACCACAAAATCCCCCGGCTGGAGCGTCTTCAATTCCCGTAGCGTCAGCGATTTGGACTTTCCGGCTTTGACCCTGGTCTTGGAGCGGTGAAACCTATCAAATATCTGGTGGTCAGTATAGCAGGCCAGTTGCAGGGAAGGGTCCACAAATCCCGCCCTTACACCAATAAGCAGGGGCTGTACCGTAAGGCTTGGATCCAGCTCAGCAAATATGTTCAACAAGCGCTCAATTTGCTTTTCACTTTCGGAGCATATGATGTTGAGCACCCCCTTGGATTCATTTTCGGCAAGATTTTCAACCAGGAGGGCAAAATTTTTATTGAAGGAAGGCTGGGGTTTAATATTTCTGGTAAATACCTTTTCAGGCGAAAGGTGGAATTTGTTTCCAAATTCGATTCTGGTAAACCCCTGAATGGACTTTTCAAAACTGTGGGCGTTTTCAAAAAGTTCTCCGGGGTTCAGCAGCAAATAATTGCTGTCGGTTCCGGAATGTCGCTCCTGCTCAAACCTATCACTGGCTTTTTTGAAGGACTCCTCCAGCACATCCAGGATGAGCTCGTAGTCCTTGATCCAGACGGTAGTGTCTTCAGGCAAGAATCCAAAAAATGACTGCCTCACCTCCTTCGTCATTTTCGTCCGGATGTTGGGGATGATACTGATAATTTCCACGGGAGCCTGGGAGAGTTGCGTCTCGGGATCAAAGGTTCTGATGCTTTCGATTTCCTTACCCAACAGCTCCATTCTAAAGGGAAGCTCGTTGGCAAAGGAAAAAACGTCGATGAT
>DATGOS010000578.1:0-3374 GCA_035305725.1 Cyclobacteriaceae bacterium | reverse complement strand
CGATGTAATTATTGATGCTTCGATGCCGGCCATGATCCGTAGCTCCGGAAAGATGTGGAACAAAAACAACCAACTTCAGGATACCAAAGCGGTAATCCCTGACAGGAGCTATGCGGGGGTTTATCAGGAAACGATCGATTTTTGCAAAAAGCACGGAGCGTTTGACCCCAGTACCATGGGAAGTGTTTCCAACGTAGGCTTAATGGCCCAAAAAGCGGAAGAGTACGGCTCGCATGACAAAACTTTTGAAGTAGCCTCGAACGGAACCGTAAGGGTAGTAAATGCCGTATCCGGAGACGTTCTTATGGAACATGAGGTAGAAGAAGGAGATATCTGGAGAATGTGTCAGGCAAAAGACGCGCCCATACAGGACTGGATAAAGCTGGCTGTAGGCCGCGCGAGAGCCACTGGTGTTCCCGCGGTATTTTGGTTGGACAAAAACCGGGCGCATGATGAACAGATCATCGCCAAAGTTCAAAAATACCTTCCAAACCACGACACCGAAGGGCTGGAGATCCACGTGATGTCGCCCAAGGAAGCGACCCGCTTTTCTTTGGAAAGAATAAAAGAAGGAAAAGACACTATTTCGGTGACAGGAAACGTGTTAAGGGACTACCTTACCGATTTGTTTCCGATCCTTGAACTGGGCACCAGTGCCAAAATGCTTTCCATCGTTCCTTTGATGAACGGGGGCGGGTTGTTTGAAACCGGGGCCGGAGGATCCGCGCCCAAGCATGTACAGCAGTTTGTGGAAGAAGGACACCTGAGGTGGGACTCCCTGGGAGAATTCCTGGCGCTTGCGGTTTCTTTGGAACATCTAGGCGATACTTTTGACAATGAAAGGGCAAAAGTCTTGGGCGAAACCCTTGACCAGGCTACGGCCAAGTTCTTGGAAAACGGCAAATCGCCTTCCCGGAAAGTAAATGAACTGGACAACCGGGGCAGCCATTTTTACCTGACGCTGTATTGGGCGGAGGCCCTGGCGGCACAGGACAAAGATCCTGCCCTGAAGCAAATATTTGAAAAGGTGGCCAAAGCCCTGGAGGAAAATGAAAACAAAATCGTTAAAGAACTCAATGATGCACAGGGTAGCCCCGTGGACATTGGCGGCTACTATAAGCCGGATCCGGAAAAAACCAGCCGGGCTATGCGGCCAAGCCAAACCTTTAACGATATCCTCGAAATGGCCACGGCGAACGGCTAATGACAACAAGTCCAGAACTTCCTTCAGGATTACGACCGGGATACCAGGTTGCATTTCCAGGAGGCAGGAAGACTTAAGGACCAATTGTTTATTCGAGTTCCTTACTCAGGGGAAGCGGAGATTCCGGCTTCCCCTTATTTTTTTATAGGAGAATGTGCCAGCCCTACAGGCTGGCGGGGGATTTCGGGATCGGTGGCATGGGGCGATGCCCCATGTTCTGGTGTTTCAGGCTTTCAGCCTGATGACAGGCCGGGGGAATGCGCGGAATTTGACAACGAATTCATCCGGTCAGGAATTCTGAAGGGCCGATACAGCATCGGTGAAGAGAAGGTTTATCTGGAAGTCAGGCAGCATTGCCCCAGGTTTTGGTGTTGCCAAACCCTCAGCCTAATGATATCCGGGGATATGTTGTAAATCCTGGACTAAATCGTCCCCGCAGAAGCCTGAAGGGCTTTAATACCCCAGCCCGGGGCGCTGCCCTGGGAAAAAGGCGCAGGAAGTGCGTGGTCAGCCTGAAGGGCCGATACAGCGTGAGGGAAATCACGCAGCCCGAAAACCGGTTGTTCCACGGAAAAACGGCTAGATTCGAATCGTTCATTCCAGCAGATTCCCGATTTTTTCCAGTGTATTCCAGTTACGGGTGGTAATGTCTTTGCCGTAGGATTTTTCAAGATGCTTCATGGCATCGGTCGTTTTTGATTTGGAAATATCAACGGTACTGTACAATTCTGTATCCGATGAACCGATGATCTGAAAGGACCCGTCTTCGGATGCCCAGGGGATGGGGGAATTTTCCTTGGGCATATTATTTAAAAACGTAACATACAGCCGAAGATCCTTATGGGTTTCAATTTTCTCGAACGGTTTGCGAGCCAAAATTCTTTGTATATCCACTCCCTTTCTCAACAGTATGGGAACGGGAAAGCCGAAATGCTGCTCAACCAATTGTGAGATCTCTTGCCCAAGGGCTTTATCTTCGGCCTGGGCCCCTTCAAAGATCACGTTACCCGAATTTAGGAGTGTTTTAACATTTCTGAATCCGTGATTTTCCAGAAGTTTCCGTAACTCGGGCATGGGTACCTTATGATGGCTGCCCACGTTGATTCCCCGTAGCAGGGCCACATACGGTACATTGATGGGTGGTTTCAATCTTTGTAAGTTTTTATGCTGATGGGAATTTACGAAAATAAATATCCATTGTCTTGGTTATCACTTCCATTTTTAACTAAAATATAGCAGAGTCAGCATTTGCTATTGTTAGAAGGCTGGATCTGACTCCAAGCTAAATAGGGCCGCACAGAACAGCCACAGCGTAGGGAGACGGGAGTGGCTTTGTTTCATCCCGATCCTCTGTGTCCTCCGTGGTTTAAATCTTTCTGGTAAAAATAGCAACCAAAGAAAATAGGAATTTTTACTTAAAAAAAATTATTTTTAACATACATGCTTGTTCAATAACAAATTTGTACATGGAAGTCCGGGAATTAATTCAAAGAAGGCTTTTCCACCAGATGGTCTGCCGGCAGGTATACCAAAAGCCCTGGGAGGTGGTTCACCATATGGGTGCCATGCAGGCACAGGACTACTACGCCTCCCTGCTCGCTGTTGGACTGAGAATTTCGCGGGATGCCCGTGCCACCGCGAAGCTGGTAGAAAGGGATATTGTCAAAAAGAAAATCGTAAGGACCTGGCCGATGAGGGGCACCCTTCATTTGGTGGCGGCCACTGATGTGCGTGCGATGCTTGCCCTGCTGACTCCCAGGGTGATCAGAAGCAGTGCCGGACGGTACCGGCAGCTTGAACTGGATGAGGCGGTTTTTTCAAAAGCAAGAGGCATTATTGAAAAAGCCCTGGCGGGAGGCAAAATGCTCACCCGACTTGATCTTTATTTGATTTTTGAAAAGGAAGGAATTTCAACCAACGGTCAGCGGGGGATCCATATCCTGGCCCATCTGGCACAAAAGGCGGTAATCTGTTTCGGACCTAAGTTGGGGAAGCAGCCTACTTTTGTTTTGCTGGATGAGTGGATACCTGGCGCCAACACGTTTGATCCGGAGGAAAGCCTGGCCACATTGACGAAGCAGTATTTTTCCAGTCATGGCCCGGCGACCGCACATGATTTTGCCACGTGGGCAGGACTTACGGTAGGTGATGCCAAAAGAGGTATCGGATC
>DATGOS010000577.1:0-7023 GCA_035305725.1 Cyclobacteriaceae bacterium | reverse complement strand
ACAAGATATATCCCGGGGTGCATATACCTGTCGCCCAAAGCATGATGGAAAAAGGAGGCTTGATCACCGAATACAGGATCGGTGCCGAACTCAACAAGGCCAATTTTCCCCAGCGCAACAGGATTATTGCAGGGTTGTCCGATGCTTTGATAATTGTGGAGGCTGCCCATAGAGGCGGGGCATTGATTACAGCGGAAATCGCCTATAGTTATAACAGGGAAGTATTCGCCGTGCCGGGAAACCTTCAGGCCAAATATAGCGAAGGCTGTAACAACCTGATCAGGACCATGAAGGCCGCTATTTATACAGGACCTAAAGATATAGAGGAGGCTCTTTTCTGGAACCAGGAGGCAGGAACCGCCCAGAGCCCATCCACAACTATTGATTTGGACAGTTTGGCGCCGGAGGAAAGAAGCATCCTTCAACTGCTCAGGGAACACCGTGAACTTGAAATTGACCGGCTGAGCTGGATGTGCAATATCCCTGTGTCCCAATTGGCGTCCAAACTTCTAAGCCTGGAATTTCAGGGCCTGGTCAAGGCTAATCCGGGGAAGAAGTACAGTTTGGTGATGAGTGGTTAGGGGGATTTCGGTTAATGGTTATTTGGTTAATGGTTATTGGTGGTGCGGATTATTGGTCCCGAAATATGCATTCTTTACAAATAACTTATAACTTAACAACCTATAACTTACTAACTTAATCGCCAATAACTTACTAACCTAATAACTTAATAACCTACTAACCAATAACTTACTAACCAACAACTAAATAACCTATGGATGAGATTCAATCTTTACAGGAAGTATACACACAGTATATGCCCGTAATCGTCTTGTTGATTATTTGGGAGGCTGTTTGGAAACTGATCGCCATGTGGAAAGCGGCAAGAAACAATCATCTTATCTGGTTTATATGCCTGGCGATACTCAACACAGTGGGGATTTTGCCAATTATCTACCTTTTGATACACCGTAAAAAGTCCGGGGCAGAAAGGCTAAAGCATGTCTGAACAACTTATCCAGCATTACAGGAAGTATATAGAAATTGACATGGATGCGGGGCTGGAGACCCTGCGTTTCTTTCAACCAAACACCTTCGCAAAAAAAGAAACGCTGATGGAGGAAAACACCAGATGCAGATTTCATTTTTTTGTTCTCCAGGGATGTTTAAGAATGTATTTTGTAAATGAAAAAGGCGTTGAACAAACCATTCAATTTGCCATTGAAAATTGGTGGATCACGGACTATTCAGCATTTGATCAGCGGGCAAAAACGGGATTTACAATCCAGGCACTTGAAGCAACCCATGTTTTGCAGATAAACCATCAGAACCAGGAGGAGCTACTCCGCAAATTTCCGCAATTGGAACGCTATTTCAGACTGATTTATCAACGGGCCTATGCAGCCTCACTGCTTCGGATAAAATATCTTTTCGGTTTTTCAAGAGAAGCGATTTACCACCACTTCAATGATCACTTTCCGGAATTCACCCAAAGGATCCCACAACACATTTTAGCGTCCTACCTTAATATGACACCTGAATATTTAAGCGAAATCAAAAAAAAATCCGGGCTTAAACCAGTTTAAGATTTTCCTCCAACAAAGATTTTACCTTTGTTAAGAACAAAAAATAAACCAATGGAAAACCGGATAAATATCCAGGCGCTTGAACCGAAAGCCTACAAGGGCATGTTTGCACTGGAAAACTTTCTGCAGCAGTCCCAGCTGTCCAAGACCCATTATTATCTGATCCTGATACATGCTTCCCAAATCAACGGATGTGCGTTTTGTATTAACATGCACACCAATGACGCTTTGCTGCAGGGAGAAACACCGAAACGGATTTTCCTGCTCAGGGCCTGGAAAGAAACGGAGCTGTTTTCAGAGGAAGAAAGGGCAATTTTGGCAATGACAGAAGAAATTACCCTGATCCACAAAACCGGATTATCTGACCAAACCTATCAAAGTGCCAAGAAATACTTTGACGATCATTACATTGCCCAGATCATTATGGCCGTGGTTACCATCAATGCATGGAACCGGATTTCGATCAGTACCAAAAAAACAGTGCGATAAATACCGCCGGGAAGATTGACGGATAATTAAGATAAAGATAAGAATTAAAATGAGGCTTATCCTGAACCATTATTTGCTGATGGAATCGGGCACACACTGTTCATTACAAAAGCCGCAGTGATAAAACATCCCAATTTCCGCAAACCTCTCCCGGGTGGCCTGGTTTGCCTCCGAGAAGAAATAGCACTTCCGGGCATAACATTCCTTCATACCAAACTCCTCCATAAGGATCCTCACCGTCTCCTCCCGCTCCCAATGCTCCCAAAAGAGTTCTCTGATACGGTCATGGACCTGGTCGGGCACCTGGAAGGAATTCCATTCAGACCGCATCTGTTTAACGGCCAGGGCTTTTTCTTTGTCGCTGAATTTCACGGGTAGAGAGGTTGTTAAGGTTCAGGGATTAAGGTGGTGCCTTTAAATTTAGGGAAAAATTCTTAAACAGGATACAGGATCAAACATCCTAAGAGCCGAAAAAATTATTATGCGTTTCACCCGCCATAAGCTATTTGCAATGTTATCAGCATGTGCTTTATTCTTCTTTAAGGCTTTCAATATACGGCTCAAAGAAGGGTAAATCTACTTCATAAATCACTTTTGGTTTTACGCCCAACTCAACCTTCTTAAACATTTCTACGAGCTTGTCCCCATTGACAAGTTCAACTTGTGGCGCCCCATCTCTATTAGCTTCCTTTATAGCGTCAGTCGAAAAAGTTCCTGTTGTCATAATAATCCCTTTTTCTGCTCGGCCAAGCATTGCATTTCTAAAATCGCCTACCTGTGCTCTTGAGACTGTCCCTTTATATCTCTTACATTGAAATAAAACCTTAAAACTCACGAACGGATTCATTTCTAATGTTCCATACCCATCAATTCCTCCGTCATGGGATTGCCCGGTGACGATTACATTTTCAAAACCAGATTCCCTTAAAAGTCGTTGACAAATTTTTTCAAATCCAGATGGTGTTAAGCTTTGTAGTACCTGAAGTAAATCCGTTTTCTTTGACGGTTGGGGGTCATCGGGTTCACTGACTTCTTGTTCTTCGATTATTTCTTTCTTTGATTTATCTTGCCTGGCTTTTCTGTGGATTTCCACCCACTTTAAAAAAATTTCTCTTGATTCATTATCCGTTAAGGTAGTTTGTTCCCCTTTTGGGGATAACGCCCAAATTCCATGTTGAGACGTATCCAAAAGACCTTCCCACGCAAGATATTGTCTTGCCCATGCGACTTGATTATAATATCGAGATTGACCCGACTCTAAAGTTTCATTTAGTTTATCGTCATCCAAACTTAAATTTTCAGCAATTTTTTCAGCCGCTTCTCTGGGTTTTGCAGAACCTCCTAATTGTCTTAATGCGTCAAGGAGAGGTCCAAACCATTGTACAAATTCAGCTTGATTATTTCGTTTTCTTCCCATTTACTTTTTAGATAGAGTCTTCTTTGCATCACTGGTAACGACACGGCAGATTGCGCTGGGCCTTTTGGTTTCGAGGCCTGACTGCAATTTGTCCTTCATACACTTGCAAATCACCCTTTAAAACTTATGATCCTGTCCAACTGTCAAATCTGTCTTTGTAAATGCACAAAATATCTTCAATCTCGGCATTTATCAGGTCATTGTCGTTAAATGGCATAGGTAGTTCCCCTCTGTCAAGGTGCGGCTTTTTGATGAATCTACCTAATATTTTCTCCGCTCCTTTCCTTGTTCCCGCATGCAGATAAACTTTATCTGGCGATAGTCTAATTTTTGCACCAATTCGCTCAGCTGTGTCATTACAAGCAAGCTCTCCAATTCCCTTTACTCTACATTTTACAACAATCTCAATTAATTCACCAAAAGAAGTTGCTGTTTGAATTTCATTTTTCTTGTCTAATAAATTGGCAGCAAATTTTTCAAGGTTGATTTTCTTTAATCGCCGTTGGTGTCCGTTCCTTTTTCCTTCGTGATTTTCCGCTAAAGCAACAAATCCAATTGCCTCTTCAATATTCTTTTGATTTCGACAATGTTCAATCCACGTGTCTGAGTTTTCTTTTCTCCACTTTTTGTAGTGATTAATGATATTTTGAATTTTCTGTGTCGTCATTTTAATATGTTTGCCACCTTGTATATAAAATCCAAATCACCCTTACCCAACCTTCTTCCGATGGACCAGTGCAACAAATCCCGGTTTTGGTTTTCTATTTTTGGACTATAGATATAGCAAAAAAACAATTATATTTTAAACATGGAGCTTTGAAACCCAATATAAATACAATAAAGTAAAAAGTCCCAATTTTATTGGATTGTTAGCGCTGTAAAACATTCTTGAATCGCACCCGCTGTTTATTTAAAATCTTATTCCAGGAAAATTACTTTTTCAGCTTCTTCTATTCCTGGCTCTGCAGGAAATCGAAACATCAACACAACCCTGGCTGACCGTAGTTGAATATTCTACCTGCCTACTTAAAATCCCTTGAAGGAAACAGCTCCCCCTGAGTGGCCTTAAAAGTCCGGAATTGTTTTACCTCTTCCCGGAAGCCTGTTTTGTGTGGGGTTGACTGAGCCTGGACAGTACCAATGTCCCTCCCCTCCTGGTCCAACTGCACCAGATGGGTTAGATTATGACACGAATGCACCACGATATGGATTACACCGCTTTCCACCTGCAGCTTGCCGCTTACCATCAACAACCTGGACTGGAGGATTACCTTTCTGAATTTCTCAAAGGTGGTTCCCCATACCACCAGGTTGGCAACTCCTGTCTCATCTTCCACCGTAATAAACAGCACCCCTTTGGCCGTCCCGGGACGTTGCCTGACGGTGATCAAACCACAGACTTTGACAAACTTACCATTTTTGATTTCCGGTAGTTTCCCGGCCGGAACTACCTTCATTTTGTTGAGCTCTTCTCGGGCAAAGCTGACCGGATGCGCCTTGAGGGAAAGTGCGGTAGTCGAATAGTCCAGGATGACATGCTCCCTGGCAGATTGAACCGGAAGGTCAATTTTCAGGGATGAATCCTCTGATGCCTGACCTTTAAACATCCCTACGGGACGTCCCTTCAATGCAGATACTTCCCACAAGGCCTGCCTCCGGTCAAGGCCGGTAGAGCGGAAAGCATCGGCATCCGCCAGCTTTTCCAGCGTAGATACGGAAATCCCAATATTTACCAAATCGGAAGGACTGCCATAATGTTTTTTCCTTCCGGAAACCAATACCTGCATTTCCTGCTCCTTAATTCCTTTTATCTGCCTAAAACCAAGCCGCAACGCCAGGTAATCCCCTGACTTTTCTTCCAGCGTATTGTCCCAACAGGAATGGTTGATGTCCACCGGCCTTACTTCCACCCCATGTTTTCGGGCATCGATAACGATCTGTGCAGGTCCGTAAAAACCCATAGGCTGGCTGTTCAGCAGTGCCGCAGCAAAGATGTCCGGATAATGGCACTTGATCCATGAAGAAACGTACACCAACAAAGCAAAACTTGCGGCGTGGCTTTCGGGGAAACCATAGCTCCCAAATCCCTCCAGTTGCCGGAATACCCGCCTGGCAAAATCCTCGGAATAACCTTTCCTGACCATGCCTTCCACAAGCTTTTTTTCATATTGGCTGACCTTTCCATTGAATTTAAAGGTGGCCATGCTCCTGCGAAGTCCGTCTGCTTCATCAGGGGTGAATCCTGCTGCCACGATGGCTATTTCCATGGCCTGCTCCTGAAACAAGGGAACCCCCAGGGTCCTGCTTAATATCTCTTTCAGTTCTTTGGAAGGATATTCCGTGGGTTCTTTCCCATTACGCCTTTTCAAATAAGGATGTACCATGTCTCCTTGTATAGGACCGGGGCGTACAATGGCCACCTCGATCACCAGGTCGTAGAATTCCTTTGGCTTTAACCTCGGCAGCATGGACATCTGTGCCCGGCTTTCAATCTGAAAAACCCCGAGCGTGTCAGCCTGGCTGATCATTTCATAAACCTTAGGATCATCCTGGGGAATATTGGCCAGGGTAAGGTCCAGCCCATAGTGGTTCCTGGCCAGATCGAAAGCCTTGCGGATGCAGGTGAGCATGCCCAGGCCCAGCACGTCTACCTTCAGAAAACCCATGGCTTCTATATCATCCTTGTTCCATTCAATGCAGGTCCGGTCCACCATTCTGGCATTGAGGATGGGGCATAAATCAGAAAGCCTGTCCTGCGTAATGACAAATCCCCCTGTATGCTGGCCCAGTTGCCTGGGAAAACCGATATATTCCTGGGTAAGATCCAGCACCTTGCGCAGGTGCGGGTCCCGGGGATCAAAGCCCTGGGAAGACACCGCCTTACCGGCAAACCATTCTTCAGAAAGCTCATAGCCCGTTTTGGCCAGCCGGTCCACGGCATCCAAAGAAAGCCCCATGGCTTTCCCCACATCCCGCACCGCCCCCTTCCAGTGTACCTGGGTGACCGTGGCCACAATGCCTGCCCGGTGGCGCCCATATTTCCCATAAATGTACTGAATGACCTCCTCCCGCCGCTCATGCTCAAAATCCACGTCAATATCAGGCGGTTCATTCCTGGCATCCGACATAAACCGGGCAAAGAGCAGTTTGAACTTGGAAGGATCCACCGAGGTGATCCCGAGGCAGTAGCAGATCACAGAATTGGCCGCTGAGCCCCGGCCCTGACAGAGGATATCCCTTTCTCTGGCAAAAGAGACAAAATCGTATCCCGTAAGGAAATAGGAGGCGTAATTTTTCCTTCTTATGAATTCCAGTTCTTCCCGGATACTCCTTTGTATTTTTGGAGGAATGCCACCCTTAAACCTTGCTTTTGCCCCTTCCCAGGCAAGCCGTTCCAATTCCTCCTGGGGACTTCGCCCACCGCTGGTGATCTCCTCGGGATAGTTGTAGGACAACTGGTTAAGGGAAAAATTGCAAGCCTCCACAATCTCCCTGGTGCGGCGAATGGCGTCGGGATAATCCCGGAACAGG
>DATGOS010000576.1:0-3340 GCA_035305725.1 Cyclobacteriaceae bacterium | reverse complement strand
ATATCAGTATGCTAAAATTGGCGTTGGAGGAAACGGTTGCCCCGGATGCAGGCTCCCCGTGTACGGAAGCCGAAGCGGCAAGGTGCCCACCCGCCGAAAAGCCGGCGATACCGATTCTATCAGGGTGGATGTTCCATTCTTTTGCATTTTGCCTTAGCGTCCTCAATCCCTGCTGCGCATCGGCCAAAGGTACTTTATGCGGCTCTTCCAGCAATTCGTCCATTGGCAACCGGTATTTTAATACTGCCGCGAGATAGCCCTTTTCTGCATAGGCCCTGGCAATGGCATGGCCTTCTTTTTCCATGGACAGGTGGCCATATCCTCCTCCCGGGCAGATCAGTATGGCCGTTTGGTTTGCCCTCTCCATTGGGGGGTAGTAAACTATAATTTCCGGCACAGCCACGCCAGTAATTCTACCCCCTTCCCTGTAGTGGTCATGCTCCAGCAGCCTTTTGGTAAAGGGGGGTGGGTTATCCCATAGGGGAATATGTCGCACCTGGGCCTCCAACTTGGGAGAATACCATATTAAGAAAACCAGCGATAAAAGGGTGTAAAACCTGATCTTTTTCAATGCCTAAACGTTTTCTGCTTCCTCCTTTGGCTTACGATTCATCCAATAAGGGGCGGAAATAAACCAGCCCACGGTACCGACCAACATCAGGGTTTTGTTTAAGGTCATGGGGATCAGCCCATAAAAAACCAGAAATGCCGGAATAAGATTAAGCAGTAGGCAAATAACCGAAATCAGGATAAGCAGTTTTCTCATGGATAGCAGCTTAGGTGGGGGAATGGATTTTTTGCTCCGGTTTCTTTTGTCCGTAGATGTTTTTTTGAAGGAGCTTGCTGGAGACAAGGTAAATGATCACGGCCAGGAACCAGCCGGGCAGCCCGAGAAAGAAGATTTCCACGCCAAAAGCAATATTTAAAAACAGACATAAAGCCAGCGTCAACAGCCAGGTAATCGCCACGGACCAGTTCATCGGACTTGAGGTGCGGGCCGCGTAGTTCTTTATGAGGCCCATTTTTTCCAGCACATAGGCATCCATGAAAATAACGGCGCCTACGGGCATCAGGATCAGGCCATATAAAGCCACGAATTCCAGCAGCCGCATGACCAGGGCCGGAAAACAGGCCGCGACGGTGGTAACCAGGCCCACAAAAAGGGTCACCTTCCAGGTTTTCCATTTGGGGTTGATGGACTGTATGGCCAGCCCGGCACGGTAGAGGGTGGGGTTGGCAGTGGTCCATCCCGCGATGAGCACACAGGCAGCGCCCGCGATGCCGGCGGCGCCATAAGCAATGGGCCCGGGAGCAAACTGGCTGCTGTTGTTTGAGGTTAGCAGGAACAGGGAATACAGAATACCGGAGGCGAGCCAGGCAATGTAATGTCCAAGAAACACACCAGTTGCCGAAGAAAAACCATACTGCCATTTTTTTGCGTACCTGAGCAGGGACAGGTCTGCCATGCCTATGTGCATGGCCATATTGCAAAACCAGGCAAAGAACACGATATGCCAGAAAGTAAATTTCCGCTGTCCCTCCAGGGGGATGCCTGTCCATATTTTGCTTTCGGCAACGGTCCAAAAATCCGCAAAAGAGGTGACACCCAATTCGGGAAGCACGGCCACCGCCGCCGCTACAAATACCATGATCATCCAGGGTGCGGCGACATTGGCAAACTTGCTTACCTGATCAAAACCAAACATGGCCACCGTCGTGGTGATCGCCCCCACCACAAAAATCGTAACCACCCATCCCAGGCTGTTGGGGTAGACATCCGAAAGGGACGGCATGGCAAGATCAAAAGGAATGCCCACCGCAGTGGCCGAAACCGCGATCATTGCCCCCGCTAAAAAGCAAAACAGTCCTGCATTTACCAGGTTATAGACGGTAGTGAATTTTCGGCCTGCGATCCGTTCCAACTGATAATAGAGGGTGATCCGGTCCCTGGCGGCAATTTTGGCCGTTAAAAAAGCCCAACTCAAAACGGCGAGAATATTGCCCAGCAACAAACCTGTCACAAGATCAAAAGCGCCTGCACCATGCGCCACAAAGAGCGGTCCTATGACAAACTCTGTTCCCGCGGTATGTTCCCCCGCATAGGTGCCCACAAAGCTTTTCCAGCTTTTCAGGTTTTTCGGAGGAACAGGCCGTCTTTCAAATTCCTCAAGGGAATCCAGCCGCTGGCGGATATTGGTTTGTTTTGACATACTAAACCGACCCCCTGTCAATAAACCGGAAAACGTTTTTTACCGCCTCCTTTTTCCTGTTTTTAATCATGTAGGCAGCGGTTTCTCCCATTACCTTAAAATCCGTGGACATCACTGTAATCCCGAGAAGGTCCTTCAAAGGCGTGTCATTATACGAAATGATGCCCACGTCCTTTCCCATTTCATAATTTAAGTCCCTGACCTGCTTGATCAGGTTGACCAGATCATTTTCCTCAATTACAATATAAACATCCTGAGACTCAAGTTCCATATCGGGGTACACCATATCCAGCACCTCATGGTCAAATTCAAAGTCCCGGCAAAATTGTTTAAAGCCCTGCAAAATTTCCTGAGGATAAGGGTAAACCGCGGCGTAAGGGTACACCAAAATCAGTTTGCTATAATTTTTCAACCGGGGCATCCCCTCGTGAAGGGCCTGATAGATATCCATTTTGAAATCCTGGTAGATGGACGGCACCTCGGCACCCAGTTCCGGCATATGGTTGTCCATGATCAGCAGCTTGTCCGGCGGGACCTGTTTCAAGACCTCCAGGACCTCCCTGTCCATGTTCCGGTGCACCTGCTTTTGGTCTTTGAAATGCGGCATGACCAGATAGAAATCATAGGCCCCGCGGTTTTCCTCCAGGATGTTCAGCAACAGTTTAGGGTCGCAATGGTAAATTTTCAATTCCACTTTGGCACAGCCGCTAAGGCTATGGATAAAGGAATTAAAGATTTGAAGCTTGTAAGTACTTAATTTGTTGAGTAAAAAAAGCACGGAAATCTGGGAGCCGGTGATGTTTCGCGCCACATAATATCCTTTGCCTTTTACAGAAACGATGATTTTCCTTTCTTTCAACAGGTTGTAGGCTTTTTCCACCGTATCCCTGGACAGGTAGTATTCTTCGCTGATCTCATTGATGGAGGGGATTTTTTCACCAATGGACAATGTGCCTTTATCAATTTCTTCAATGATGGAATTGTGGATTTGCCGGTATTTGGGTATCCGCGATTCAGGATCGAAGCGAAGGACGATGTTGGATTCAATCATAGTCAAAAGGCGCGCATAAAATCAATGGCTTAAATTAACGCATTCCGTTTTCAAAATCTACTATCTGTCCACAAATTGC
>DATGOS010000575.1:0-5344 GCA_035305725.1 Cyclobacteriaceae bacterium | reverse complement strand
TTGCCCGAAAAGTGATGGAAAAAACTCCCCATGTGATGTTGAGCGGTGAGGGGGCGCGTATTTTCGCGGTATCGGAAGGCATGCCCATGGAGGAGGAAAAGCTTTCTCCCCGCGCCCAAGAAGCCTATGCGGAATGGAAAGTCAACGCGGATTACAAGCCGGTCATCAACGTTGAAAACCACGATACCATTGGGATGATCGGCCTTGACGCAAGGGGAAAAATGGCGGGCTCCTGTACCACCAGCGGGCTGGCTTACAAGATGCATGGCAGGGTGGGGGACAGCCCCCTCATTGGGGCAGGACTTTATGTGGATGAGGAAGTGGGGGCAGCTACGGCCACTGGTTTGGGAGAAGCCATTATCCGGATCTGCGGCAGCTTCCTGCTCGTGGAGTTGATGCGGCAAGGCAGGAGTCCACAAGAGGCCTGTGAAGAAGCGGTGAGTAGGCTAATTGCCAAAAATAGAGATGTGGAGCATATCCAGGCGGGATTTATCGCCCTGAACAAGGAGGGAGAGCATGGTGCTTTTGCTGTTCAGCCCGGCTTCAACTTTGCGCTTCACCATCAGGGAGGTGGATTTTTGGTGGACGCTAAAAGTAAATTTTCTTCCTTATGAAAAGAATTCTGTTGGAGGCACCGGTATTTACGCTGGAGGCGGCATTGCTCGCCGAAGATCTCGGTGTGGACCGCCTCGAGCTGTGCGCGGACATCGGGGAAGGCGGTACCACACCCGGTGCCGGGATGTTGGCTTTTGTGAAATCCCGGACGACGCTTCCTGTTTTTGCTATGATAAGGCCACGGGGTGGCGATTTTTGTTATTCCCGGGAGGAAATTTTCGTCATGGAAAAGGAAATAGACATCTTGCGAAGCCACGGCGCAGACGGTTTTGTTTTTGGTGTCTTAAAACCTGACGGCACAGTGCACGGGGAAGCTTGTCAACAGCTGATAGAAAAAGCGGGAGGATTACCCTGCACCTTTCATAGGGCTTTTGATGCCTCGGCGGACCTGGAAGCTTCTTTGGAAAAGATCGTGGCCTGCGGGTTTCAGCGCATATTGACTTCCGGAGGCAAGCAGACGGTGAAACAGGGTTTGCAAACCATAAAAAAACTGTTGCGGCAGGCGGGAGAACGGATCATCATCATTTCCGGTGGCGGTACTTCCCCGGACGTTTTGGGGGATTTAAATGCCGGCGGATATTTGAGGGAGATTCATGCAAGTTGCAAGACCGTCCGGGCATCCCACAGTACCTATTTTAATCCCGACCTTAACCTTTCCGGAGACCCTGCGGGCGCGGGCAGGGTACTGACCATGGACAGGGATTTGGTGAAGGCGTTCAGGGACGCGATTGACAGACTGTAGCATGTTGGTATTTTTGGATCTGGATTTGTAGAGACCCTGTCAAAAAGCCGCACGCCATGAATGTATATTATTGGATCATCCTGCTTATCACGATGTCTATGGTAAGCTGCAACCCCCGCGGTACAGGTGAAGGCGGCGGATCGGATATGGAGCAGGAAAGGGGTCCGGAAACTGAGGTGGAGATATTGGAGGACCAGGCGCCCTCCTGTTATTTATTTGCGACCGACCGGGACACGGTCTATTTGAAACTGAATCCGTCAATAAATGGTAAAGTGACCGGTGACCTAAACTATTATTTTTTCGAAAGGGATGGAAACACAGGCCATTTTATCGGAGAGTTCCAGGGTGATACACTTTTTGCGGATTATACGTTTCAGTCCGAGGGCCTCATTTCGGTCCGGGAGGTAGCTTTCTTAATTAGAGAAAACCAGGCCGTGGAGGGCTATGGGAAGGTGGAAGAAAAAGACGGCCAGATGGTTTTTTGGCACAGGGATTCTCTGGATTTTACCAACGGACTGGTCCTGCCCCAAATTCCCTGTAAGGACTAGATGTGGTCGAAAACGTTGGTTGTTCCAGACAGCATATGTTCAAAAAATTCCAACTTGTTTTTCGCGGAAGGTTAAATGTAGCCCGCGACTTTGTAGGCAGCCAATCCCACCCACTCTTTCACCAGTATATGCCAGTGCACCAGGGCCTGGGGACTGGCCTGTATAAGGTTTTTGACGGTAAGCTGGGGATCGGAAGCATAATAGTCCACGGGGAAGGTCACCGTCGGCAAGCCCACCTTGTCAAAACATGCTTTACTTCTTTTCATATGGAAAGCGGAGGTGATCAACAAATATTGATCCTGACTGTCATATCCTTCCTCTTCCAGCATCTGCCTTGCGAAGAGTGCATTTTGGCGGGTGTTTACAGCCTGATTTTCTACCAGAATATCTTTTTCCGCCACGCCTGCCATTACCATAAAGTCCGCCAATAGCGCTGCCTCCGTATTCTCGTTGGTGGGATTCAGTCCGGCCCCGCCCGTAATGAGGATCTTTTTTATTTTTCCCAGCTTATAAAGTTGCACCGCCTGTGTGGCACGGTCGGCACCCCTGCTGAAAAACGTCCGGTCGTAGACCGTTTTATTCAGGTTGGTCACACCGGTCAACACGATGCCCACGTCGAAGGTGGGCAGTGGTGCGATTGCTTTATAAGGAGGTTCCCAAAGGTAAATGGCGTAGTTGGCAATGAACTGGTTGCTGAAAAAAAGCAACATCAGCACTCCGGCCGTCATTAATTTTCTTCCAAGCTTTTTGTTGAATAGCACCCATCCGACGATCAGAAACAACAAAATGACCGACAGGGGCATGATCAGAAAACTGAAGAATTGGGATAAATAAAAAAACATAGAACTGACTTTCCTGCAAATAAAATAAAAATTGAGCGAAACCCTGTATTGAACCTTTTGGGGATGGGTAAGTGGCGGGATCAGCAATCTGTTGCCAGGGATAAGGGGGAGCCCGTAATTTTGCATAAATTTGACCATGGATTATACGGCAGACATCGACAAGCCTTTTGTGATCTACAAATCCTCTGCGGGATCGGGCAAGACCTATACCCTGACCATGGAGTACCTTAAACTGGCCCTGGCGCATCCCCATGCCTTCAAGCAGATACTTGCGGTGACCTTTACCAACAAGGCCACTAAGGAGATGAAAGCGCAGATCCTCAGGGTCCTGGAGCGCCTCATGCATACGGTAGATCCTGAAGAAAAGCTAGACAACACACTTTTAAGTCATTTGTCACTTACTGAGGAGCAGCTTAAGCAAAAGGCAACGGAAGTGTTGAGCAGCATTTTGCACCATTACGCGGATTTTTCCGTGAGCACCATTGACAGTTTTTTTCAAAGGGTAGTCCGGGCTTTTGCCAGGGAAATCGGCTTGCCGGCAAAATTTGAAATAGAGCTGGACCAGGCAGCCGTGATGGAACGTTTGGTGGACAGGGTCATCACACGGGTATCGCTGGATAGAGACCTTCACCGTTGGCTGGTTGATTTTGCTGACGAAAAAATCCGTGAGGGGAAATCCTGGGATATACGCTTAAATATCGCACAGCTCGGCGCCGAGATCTTTGAAGAGGATTTTAAGAAGCACCAACATGAAATCAGCGGATTCCTGGGCGATCCCAACAAAATCCAAAAGTTCCGGAACGGATTGTTTGAGGAGAGAAAGGCCATCAAGCAAAAAGTGCTTAAAATAAAAAACGATGCGGCAGCCATTATAGGACGGCTGGGTTTAACCTGGACGGATTTTAAGGGGGGAAGCAGGTCGCCGCTGCTTTTTTTCGAACGTATCGGCCAGGACACCGAGCTTTTCCCCACCGTCAGTACCTCACTGGCTTCCTGCCCGGACAATCTTGAGGTCTGGTCCACAAGAAAAGGACCTGTGGATCTGATTGAACAGGCATTTCATGCGGGACTAAATGACCTGCTGAAAAAAACCCTTGCGCTGTTGCCCCGGTGGAATACCCTTGAGGTCGTGCGGCGGAATTTTTACGTGTATGGAATTTTTCCGCACCTCCTGGCCGCACTGCGGGACCTAAAGGATGAGGAAAATATAATGTTAATTTCCGATGCCAATGAATTCCTGAAGGAGATCACCTCGGGAACCGAAGCTCCTTTTATTTACGAAAAAGTGGGTAACCGTTACAGGAATTTCCTGATCGATGAGTTTCAGGATACCAGTGGCTTTCAATGGGAAAGTTTTTATCCCCTTATTGACAACGCCCTCGCATCGGGAAACACCAGTTTCATCGTAGGAGACGTAAAGCAGTCCATCTATCGGTGGCGAGGAGGGGATTTGACTTTGCTATTGGCTGAGGTTGAGCAGCAAATAGGCCCCGAACGGGTGCAGGTCAAAGACCTTGATACCAACTTTCGCAGCCTGCCGAATGTAGTCAACTTCAACAACGCACTTTTTCAGCCCCTCACATTAACGCTCATGTCGGCTGCAAAGGATAAATACTGCGTACCGGAGGAATTGCTGAAAACCATTGCCATTGCCTATCGGCAGGTAAGACAAAAAGTGGCTCCGCATAAAGCGCATGGCCCATTTAAAGGAATGGTTCGCCTTGAATTTTTAAAGAAGGAGGAAGAGAAAAAGGTGACAGAACTTTCGCTGGAGAGACTTCCGGGTATGGTCAGGACGCTCATGGATCAAGGATACCAGCTTCAGGATATCGCCATATTGGTCAGAAAAAGGGCGGAAGGCCAACAGGTTGCAGAGGCATTGATGGAGTATGCTTTAGCCCATCCCGATGATGGTTATGCTTACGAGGTGCTCTCCGACGAAGCTTTGTTTCTTTCCAAAGCCGCCAGTGTGAAATGCCTTGTGGCCGCGCTGGATTACCTGGTTCATCCCGTTGATGATTTGGCGGACAGCAGCATCTGGTATCACCTGCTGCGCCTGAGGGGTTTTGAGGGCGAGCATGAGCTGTTTGATAAGAATGATTTTACCGGACAGTTGGCCCGGGACGTGGAAAAATTTGAACAAAAAAAGCCCGAATTGGACCAATTGCCCCTGTACGTACTGGTTGAAGAACTCATTGAAGGATTTGGTTTGAACAAGTTGGGAAAGGAACGGGCCTATATTTCTGGCTTTAAGGAAGCGGTTCTTGACTACGTTTCGAAAAACAAATCTGACCTGTCCGGATTTCTTGAGTGGTGGGAAAACAAAAAAGAAACCAGAACCATCAAGATTCCCGAAGGCCATAATGCCATCAGAATCCTGACGGTACACAAGGCCAAGGGGTTGCAGTTCAAAGTGGTTTTGATGCCGTTTTTGGATTGGGACATTATGGATTCCCGGGGGGTAATCTGGTCCCAATATGAAGAGGAAGGTTTTCCCGGTCTGGTAGTTCCCCTGAGCCTGACGGCCGCCCTGGCAGAGACTTCTTTTGCGGAACGGTACCGGCAGGAGGTGGCCATGGCTTACCTGGATTCTCTCA
>DATGOS010000574.1:0-4247 GCA_035305725.1 Cyclobacteriaceae bacterium | reverse complement strand
GAGGTGAAGGTGGCGCTGCTGTTCTGGGTGCCGTTGATGTAGAGCCTGGCGGTTTGGCCGTCATATGTTGCGGCAAGGTGGACCCAGGATCCATCGGAGGGATGTGTAAAGGCGGTTGAGTTTAGCCTGTAACCGGTCATTCCCCCGGAGGCCTGGTTGAACCGGAAGAATACGGTTCCTTTGGTCATGGTGAGTTCGTAGCCGTCATCGGCGTCGAGCTGCGCCTTTCTTAACAGGTATTGGGTTTCGGTGTTTTCGGGCCTGACCCAGGCGGCCAGGGTGATGGCCCCGGTGATGTCGAGCGAGGGGTGGTCCGGAGCGGCGGCGTACTGGTTGTTTCCGCTGAAGCGTAGTGCCTGGCCGTGGACGCCGGGCACCCGTTCTGCGGCACCGGCCAGCTGGGCGTGGTTCCCGTACACGGAGGCGTCGGCGACCGTGGTGCCGCTCCCCTCGTCCATTTTCCAGTGGGCTACCAGGGCGTTTTCGGCGGTGGCGGTGGTAAAGCTCCAGGTCTCGGACCACTCGCTGTCGCCCGCGGTGTTCGTGGCCCTGACCCTCCAGAAGTACTGGGTGCCCAAAGCCAGTCCAGGAACTTGCGAGGTGGTCAATAATATTCCGTCTTGGTCGAATAAAATACTTACAAAATCAGCGGAATGAGAAACCTGTAAGTGATAATGATCAGCCTCTGAAACCTCTTCCCATTCCAGCGTGGATTCAGGCAGCACGCCGATAGCCAAATCCACAGGGGACATAAGCACCGGTGCGCCCGGTATTACCACCGGAGCCGGCTCCGTGGTAAACCGCCAGACGGAAGAGTATTCGCCGTTTCCGGCGGCATTGGTTCCCCGAACCCTCCAAAAATACGTAGTGCTATACGCTAAACCTGGAATTTGGGCGGAAGTGTCGGTGAGGTAATTCTGGTCAGAAACTAGCGAATCAAAATCCGCCGTAAGCGAAACCTGCACCCGGTAAATGTCCGCATCGGGTTCAGCTTCCCATACCAGCGTCGGATTATTGGCCACGCCCTCCGCCAGATCGGAAGGAGAAACCAATCCGGGCGCTGCCGGGATGGTGATGGGAGCTTCCTCGGTCGTAAAGGTCCATACTTCTGACCATTCCCCGTCCCCGGCTTCATTACTTGCCATGACCCGCCAATAATATACGGTACTGTTTTGAAGGTTTGAGAGTTCGGATGAAGTGGCCACAATACCTGTTTGGTCAGATACCGTCAGCGCAAAATCAGGGGTAGCGGAAACCTGAAGGCTGTAACTGTCCGCACCCGGGGAAGGGTTCCATTGCAGCGTGGGGTTAATGGTGATACCGGTAGCCGCGTTCGCCGGCATGTCCAATGCCGGGGCGATGGGTACCGTCAGGGGCTCCTCCTCCGTCGTAAAACTCCAAACAGATGACCAATCCCCGTCCCCGGAGGTGTTGTTTCCTCTGACCCGCCAATAATAAACGCTGCTGTACTGCAATTCGGAAAGCTGCAGAGAAGTAACGGGAACATTGCTTTGATCAAAAATGATAGGGGAAAAGTTGGCATTCACGGCGACCTGAACCTGATAATCATCCGCGTCCACCGCGGCCTCCCATGCAAGCATGGGATTAAGGGGCAGATCTTGTGCCGCATCCGCCGGAGACGTTAGTAAAGGCGGTTGTGGAACAGCCAGCGGAGGCTGCTCGGTGGTAAAGTTCCGTATAGAAGACCAACCCCCTTCCCCCGCAAGGTTAACGGCCCGGACTCTCCAGTAATAAACCGTGCTGTTTTGAAGACCGGATACCTGAAAAGTTGTAGGAACAATGCCGCTGGAATCGGAAACCGTGGAAGAAAAATCAGCGGTGGATGACACCTGTAAGTGATACGAATCCGCATCTTCCGCACCCTGCCAGTTTAAAATCGGATTGACAGGAATATCCGAAGCTGAATTCAACGGGCTTACCAATACCGGGGGTGCAGGAACAGTGGGCACAGTGTTGTCGGTAGCCAGTACCCCCACCGCCTGGCCTGCCGGCTGGTTGTTGGCCAGGACGACCACATCAGGATGATAGGTGGCTTTAATGCCCGTTGGATCCCTGAGGGTAGTGCCGGGGATCAGCGTTTGCACAGGCCCAAAACCTATATTTGAAGTGGGGGACTCCCGGTATACAATGGCGCCGTTGTAGGTGGCGGAACTGTAGGCCACTTTGATTTTGCCCAAGGTTTCGTTCAGAAGCGCAATCGGCGTGGTTCCTATTTGGGAAACCTCATAGCTGTCGTGCCAGGTACCGTCCGGATTCCTGACCAACAACGAAATAAGCGGATAATTGGCCATGTTATACCCGTGTTTTACAGCGGCGTAAAGAACTCCCGTGCTGCTAACCGCCAAATTCATATGGTCATCCGCCATGCCGTCTCCCACTTGCAATGCGGATTGCGAGGCAGGGACTTCATCCGCGGACCAGACATCGGTAGGGTCTTCGTTCAAATGCGTTCTGAACCCAAAGCGCTGCGTAATCTGGTTGGACCAAAACACCCCTATTTTTCCCGGCAAGGCCGCCACCGTGGCGATATCGTCCTCCCGGACGTTGGCCAGGGGAATCTCGTCGCTCCAGGTCCCGTAATTGGGATTGGCCCACCTTACCATCACCTGCCCGTTTCTTTCGTAGGCAATCCACATCCGGCCCGTGTCATCAATATCAATGGTGGCAGTTTCTACCTCGTCATTAAAATCAAATGACACAATATTGTTCCGGGCTTCCCATGGTTCATAAGTTTTTTGGCTAGCGTTATACTGCATGGAAATCAATTGGGACGTGGTTTTTTGAAAAATAAAAACGTGCACGACGTCCCCGAAAGATTTAATGTCTGCCCTCCCTTTTCTTGATGTAATTCTGAACATATGGGTCCATGTGGTGCCGTCCAGTCTGAAAACATGTGTTCCTGATCCCTGGGGATGCGCGGCAAGTGCCAGAATCGCCCAGTGTTTCCCATCATGTTTAAATACCTTGGCCTGGGATTTATCAGAAGTACCTACTCCCGCATCGAACGTCAAGGGATCTAGCTGTAAAAGTGAAGCAAACCCCTGGGGGAATACTTCTTGAACACTCACCATGAGAAAAATAAAACAAATTAAGGCTGGCAGTTTTGCGGGCAGGTATAAGTTTCTCATATAAGGGGAGAAGTTCAAATTAAAATTGACAAACCATTTACCGGGATCAGTGAAAAGAAATCCACAGAAGGACACACACATGAGACGCTTCTGTATAAAAAGCCATTCAGAAAATAACCATAAGCATTTTCGAACGGTCTTAATACCTCACCATGTCACAGATTATGGGACATAGTGCATTTTTTTTGATTCTAAGTACAAATATTGGGGTTTTTCTGAAATAAACAAATTTTTGGTTTGTTCAGAAAATCTATTGGGGATAATAATCCAAAATTTTTCAACCTTCGAGTCTTCCCCAGTTAAAAAATTATATCTAATTTATAATGATCGTTGTCTGAAAAGACAAAAATATTGGATGTTTTCAAGAAAAATATACATAATATAAAATAAAAAAAAATCCGTGCTTTTGTCGCTACTTCTTGAATAAATATCATGATACACGAGTAAAAGCCGGAAAAATTCTCTCCACCTTCAACAATCGGAAGTAACAGGGCCCTTAAGCGGTGAAATCCGTTATCTTCATCCGGGACGGATCAACTCAAGCAGCATGTGCATCAAGAACCTGAAGCAGCTGCTGGGAGGGAACGACACCGGATTGTCTCCATACTGGCTTGCCGTTTTTGAAAAGTATCAAGGTAGGGACTCCCCTGACCTGAAAGTTACCGGCAGCAGCGGGGTTTTTGTCCACATCTACCTTAATTATTTTTACCTTCCCCTTGACTTCCCGGGCTACTTCTTCCAGTATGGGCTGCATGGCCTGACAAGGCCCGCACCAGGTGGCATAAAAGTCCACTAATACCGGCTGCTCGCCGGAAATCAGCGCTTTAAATGATTTGGGTTTGGTTTGAGAATTCATGTTATGCTTTCCAATTAATGTGTTGTAAATGATGAGGGCCGTTATTTTTCCTTAAAATCCTTCACGGCTTCGCTCATATCATAGACAGGTGTGTTGGATTGTTTTTTGATGATACTGCTTGCTGCCGCGGATCTGTAACCACCTGAACAATGAACCACAATGGGACTGTCTTCGGGAATTTCCTCAACCCGCTCCCGCAACTCAGGAAGGGGGATGTTGATGGACTGTTCAAAAATCGGTGT
>DATGOS010000573.1:0-4000 GCA_035305725.1 Cyclobacteriaceae bacterium | reverse complement strand
CCCACGATTTTGGCCATACCGGCATGTCCCTGGAAAACAAGAGAAAAGCGGTAGCTACCCTGTCGAAATACGCAAGGGTTTTTATATCCTCCGAAGCCGAACTACCGCCTGATCTCGAAAAATACAGGATCGACATACCCTTCGACCGGATACACGATGCTCTGTATTATTGCAGCCTTTTGTTTGGGGAAAGTGCTACCATGGCATCCGAAGCGGCGGTATTGGGTACGCCATCCATCTTCATGGACAACGACGGAAGGGGATATACCGATGAGGAAGAACGGCGTTTTGGGCTGGTAAACAACTTCACCGAAAGCCAAGAAGACCAATTTTCAGCCATAGCCCGTGCGGTGGCTATTTTGTCGGATCCGATGCATAAGAAAAAATACAAAAAGAAACGGGAGGAACTATTGTCCGAATGTATCGACACCACCCAGTTCATGGTAGATGAAGTTTTAAAATATGAGCGTACTGGTACCTATTTGAGGAAAAGAGCTAAAGAGAGCGTGTTAGAGGCAAACGGAAACAAACAATAACTACGTACTAATGGAAATTTTGAAGAACGGTGTGAATGAACAGGAGAGTCAAAAGATTTTGAAGTCTGACATTACAAAAATAGTGACCGGAGAGGATGCATTTTCGTTATTCTCCGATGCGGAATTTCAGAAGCAATGGGATCTGCTTTACACTGGTTGTTCATGGGCCACTGCCTTTCAAAGTAGAATTTTTGTAGTATCCTGGTTTAGAATTTTCAGAAAAGAATATTATCCCATCGTGGTCATTTCCGAATCCGATGAAGGTGAGTTGACCGGGATTCTTCCCCTGGCTACCCGTCAGGAGAGCCTTAACAAGGGGAAAAGGTTGAAAATCTTTGGCGCCGGGGAGTTTGAGGCAGAATACCAGGTCTGGATATCGCGGGAGGACAACCGTGACCTGTTTATCCGATCCGCTTTTCAGCAACTCATGGAAGAATTTCCGGGGTGCAATATTCTTTTTAGGTTTATCCCGGACGGTTCTGTACTGGACTGGATAGAAAATGATCCGCTATGGAAAAAACGATTGGTCGTGCAGCCGTTCCGGCGCCCCCTTATGGAAATCAATTCCCCGGAAATCCACGGACTCCTGAAGCTACAGAGGCAGTTCAAGACAAAGTATAACAGGCTTAACCGGCTGGGGAAGGTCAGGTTTGAAAGGGTCTGGGAAGTCGAGGAGTTTAAAGTAATCCTCGAGGAACTGATGCTGCAGTTCGATTTTAGGCAGGGCGCCATGTTTAACAAAAACCAATTTCGGGACAATCCCAAAAAAGGTGAATTGCTTTTTGACCTTTTTAAACAAGGACTTTTGCATGTGACCATCCTGAAAGTCGATGATGAAATCATCGCTTCCATGGCTGCCATTTATGACAAAAAGTGGGTGCATCTGCAAGGGCTTAATTCCCATTCCCCCTTCTATTCACGCTTTTCCCCAGGAATTCTTCACTTTTACTTATTGGGACAAAAACTGGTGGAGGAGCAAGCCGATGTCTTTGATTTGACGCCAGGGGGCGACCTGTACAAGGAAAGGTGGGCTACCACCCATGACACTGTCTATGCCCTGACGCTCACCAGCGATCCGAAGTATTTTGTCAAGCGGCAGTTAAAGCGGATCACCTACGACTGGCTTATCAAGGCGGGGTACCGCCCTATGACCGTAGAGTTGCAGATCAAGAAGAAGCTTTACCTGTTCAAAAGGAAAGGAATAAGGGGCCTGCTGAAAACAACCTCGAACAACGACCGCCTTCAGGTTTATAAGACCGGGCTTTCCCAGAACGAAGTGTCGCCTCTTCCGGTAAAGAAGAACAAAGTACGGGATCTGTTGGATTATGAAGGTTCGAAAGCGCAACTGACACGATGGGAATTTACGGAGCGGGCGATGGCAGATTTTGGAGAAGGGAAAAATGTATACTCTTATTCGGTTGGGGACCAACTTTTGGCTTGTATTTGGGAGGGAAATCGACCGGAGGCAAATATCGCTGCGCCGGGTTTTGTATTTCCGGACAACGCCGTATTCCTTTCAAACCTCTATTGCCATGCGGATTTTTCGCTTCAGGCAGAGCGATTTATGCATTCCGTGATTGCGAAGGTAACGCAGGGGAATGCCCAATGTGCAGTTTTCGTTCAGGTGGCAGGCGCAGACAAGGTGGGGGTCGAGACGTTGGAAAAACTTGGTGCGGAGAAAATCGTTTGACAAAGCGGTTTTTGGGAAGCCAAACCCAATCCATCGTAACGGTTTTTTTAATTTTTAATTTCCGGCATTAAATGGAAAACATTCAAAAGGTATCATATACTGAAGCAGTACCGACTTATAAGTTGCTTGAGGGATCCGATGTGATGAAGATCATTAAAGATTCTGATTTTCTTATGGGTTGGGACGTTTTGTATCTTTCCTGTGCCTGGGCCACAGTATTTCAAAGCCCCAAATTTGTAATCCAATGGTATTCCCTGTACCATAATGTTTACGAGCCGATCCTGGTTTATGCAGAAAGCCAGGGCAGCCTGACAGGCTTGATTACCCTGGCCAACAGAAAAGATGGCGGTCCGATAATGGCCGCGGGAAGGACGGACGCCCATTATCAGGTATGGGTTTCGGAAGAAAAGAACAAGGAATCTTTTATCCGGGAAGCTCTTCTATTATTGAGAAAAAAATTCCCGAAAGAGGAGATTTTACTGGAAAACCTGCCCCCAGATGCCCCAATCGAATGGCTAGAAAGTGATCCTAATTGGACCGACTGCTGTACCATCAAACCGATCACAAGACCTCTTATCGAACTGAATGAAGATACTATAAACCAACTGTTGAAAAAACAGCAGTTTCGGCAAAACCGGAACCGCCTAAAGCGGCAGGGGGATCCTCAACTGGTGAATGTGACCGACGAGAAGCAGTTTGAATCCATACTGGACGAACTGGCGACAGACTATGATTTCCGGCAAGGGGCGATATATAACCGAACGCCTTTTAAGAGTAATCCTTTGAAAAAGGACTTTTTCAAAATTTTGTTCAGGGAAAAGCTTCTTATTGTTACTGTTTTAACCCTGAACGACGAAATTATAGCTTCATTAATAAGCATCATGGGCCTGAATGGATATGTCCATGGAGCAGGGATCAATTCACAGTCTCCGCATTATGCAAAATTATCTCCCGGCTTTTTAAACATGATCTTGTTTGCGGAAGAATTGTACAAAGGAGGGTTTAAGGTACTTGATTTAACGACGGGAGGCCAGTCCTACAAAAGCCGGCTGGCCAGTACCTCGGACTTCGTATATACATTCTCCTTCAGTCCGCGGACCAATAAGTTGCTGACCCGAAAGTCAATGCTTCGCATCGAGGAATACCTAAAGAAAGGGCTGACCCAGGTAAACATTAATCCCAAAGAACTGCGTGAGCAAATTAACAGAAAGCGAATACTCTCTAAGGAGAAATTGGGACTGATTAGAAAACAGGGTTTGTCCGCCTTTTCTAATTTCAGTGTTCGGGGCAGAAATGTGCGCCAGCTTTATGAAATCGGTAGCGATAATAATCCTGAGAGTGGAAAAATTGCCGGTAGCATCAACGAAAACGCGGTAAGGGACTTGATGAACTTTGAGCCGGAGGGTTTGACGACGCAGTGGGAGTTTTTACAAGACAGTTTAAGAAGGGTGGAAAGAGGGGAAATTCCCTATACCTGGATGCATAATGAACAGTTATTGGCCTGTATCTGGCTAAAAAGTTCGGCCGGGGAGGAGGAAAAAGAAAACTCGGGTCCGGTTAATATCCTCCAGGGGCTATACATCCGGAACCATTTACGTGCCGAGTTGGGAAACTTTTTGGCTAGCGTAAAAGCAGTGGCCTCCATATCCCATCCTGACCGGAAAATTTATTTTGCTGAAGGAGGAGCGTTGAAAATCGAGTACCGCAACCTTAACCGGGTTTATTTATAATCATCATTGAATGGAACACGCTTTAAAGATAGAACTGGAAGAAA
>DATGOS010000572.1:0-7903 GCA_035305725.1 Cyclobacteriaceae bacterium | reverse complement strand
TCAAAACACACAGGGAATGTTGACGGTGGAAAACCTAAAAGACCGGTCCGGTAACTTTATAAATACTCATAGAAAGATTTTTTTTCAGGATAATGGTCCGATCCGCGTGCAGGATATCGAGGTGCTGAGTGAAAGCAGTCTTCAGGTGAGTTTCAACAAACCTTTAGTAGCCAGCCTTGCCGCAGTGAAGAGCAACTACAGGGTAAATAAAGAAATTGGTATGCCTACAGAGATCAGACAAATTGATCCACAGCGCCTCGTCTTGATATTTGAAAATAAGTTCGAAGAAGGGAATAGTTACGAGCTTTCGATTGTGGGGCTAAGGGATGTATATGGGGTGGAAATTACCAGAGAGCTCATTGCCAGGTTTGAATTTGACCTTTCGGCACCCCGGATTGCTGAGGCAAGGCTGCTCAATCCTTACCAGATCCTACTGAAAATGAGTGAACCCGTCTTGGCCCCTGAAGACGACAAGGTCCGGGTCAGGCATCATGAAGTGGAACATATCACTGCCCTAAACGAGCAGGAGTTTTTACTTGCCACAGAACGGGCAATGGATGATGCCGCGATTGAAATCCTCTTTTTAGGCCTTTCTGATAGGCATGGAAACCTTGCGGATACCACGGTGATTCAGGTCCCCAATGAGAAAATTTACCTGGGCGAGACCCATATGGTTAAGGAGGATTTGATCCGTTTGTCTTTTTCGGCAGCCGTGGACCCTTCCACCGCCTTCCATCCCGCCAATTACAGGATAAATGCAATTGCTCCCAAAGCCGTAGCGCCCGGGAAGCAGGATTTCGTGCTGTTGCTGAGCCTTCAAAAAGAATTAGCGATGGGGGACTCGGTTGAACTGGCGATATCAACGATCAAAAGCCGGGCAGGTAAGGAAAACGCGGGAATTGTATCCAGGTTGTTGTATGATGACGGGATCCAGGATATCCATATTCCCAATGCCCAACTGATTCATGTCCTGCATAAATCTGCCCTGGACACCAACCAGGCGGAAATGCCGGTTTTTTCCTTTAGGGATCAGCAGATCGAAACACAAACCCTTTTTCACCAAAGTGACCAGAGGCTGCTTCAGGTCCTGCTCAACCGCCCCTTGCATACAGACACCTACTATGACCTGGTTGTTCCACAACGTACCGCCCACAATTATCGGAAATTTGCCGGTTCCACCCGCACTGTTATTTTGGACAAAAGCCCTCCTAAATTGCTAATGGTGGAAGGGATCAATGAAAATGAACTGCTGGTTTCTTTCGATGAACCTTTAGACCCCATCCTTTCCCTGGTCACTTCCTTCTATCTGCTCGATGGTCAGGAACCTGTGGAGGTAAAGCCGGCCGAGCTTTCCCATCAGGTGATTCTGGTATTTCAACAGTCGCTGGAGCAACAAAGATCCTACGAACTGTCGGTGTCCCAATTGGAGGATAGGCATAGGAATGCCCTTATGGAGGAAAGCCTCAATTTTGTTTTTGATGGTCCGGTTTCGCCGACATATAAGGAGGTGATCATCAATGAACTGATGGCCGCGCCCCAGCCCGGAAACAGCCTTCCGGATACGGAATATGTAGAACTTTATAATGCGGGCTCCAGAGAGGTGTTTTTGGGCGGCCTTCTGCTCGCCAATTCCCGGAGTGCTACGGTGCTGCCCGCCGAAAATCTGGTTCCCGGCCAGTACCTGATCCTTGCGCCCCACAGCCAAAAGGAGGCTATTGAAGTTTACGGAAGAACCCTGGGCCTCAGCAATTGGCCAACACTGCTGAACGAAGGGGACACCATTAAACTACTGGACAGGAACGGGGCTGTGCTGGATGAACTTCCTTATACCACAGCCAATTATGGAAATGCTGAAAAAGCCCGGGAAGGCTATAGCCTGGAGTTGGTGAATCCGTATTCCAACTGCTTTGAGCAAAGCAACTTGAAACCGTCGCTCGCTGCCGGGCGGGGAACGCCGGGTAGCCTCAATTCTGTGTTTGATGACAGTCCTGATAACACTCCGCCGGTGTTGTTAACGGCTTTTTCAATGGAGGGAAAAACCATAGTTCTGGAATTTTCCAAGAGGCCGGGACGTAATCTGGAGGAGGTGAAAATAAAAGGCACTCCCTCATTGGATATCCACCGGTGGTGGGTAGATCAATCTCAGCCATTCAGGCTGTTGGTGGAGCTGAAAGAACCGCTAAAAGAAAACCAGATCTACCAAATCTCTGTGGATAATTTACGTGATTGCGCCGCCAATCCAATTGATCCCCGCCGCAATACAGCAGTATTAAAGATTCCTGTTCCGGCCGGACCTGGCGATATACTGTTAAACGAGCTTCTGTTTAATGCCCGGGTGTCAGGCCTTAAATTCGTGGAAATATACAACAAGTCGGAGAAATATATTTCCCTGGCCAACTGGAAGCTGGCCAACGCGTCCGGGGGAGAAATTAACGCCCGGAGCCTGCTCAATGCAGGGGATCTGATCATTGATCCCTTTTCGTTCCTGGTTTTTACCAGCGATGCTGCCCTGCTTTCCGGAGAATACCCAGCAGGAAAACAGGAGAGTTATATCCAACTGGCCAACTTTCCCAGTTATCCCATCTCGGGGGGAACGGTAGTGCTGCTCAATCCGGAGGAAGACCTGACGGAATGGTTTGATTATGACGAAAAATTGCACCATGGGTTGATCAATGACACGAAGGGAATTTCCCTGGAACGCTTTTCCCTGGACCGTGATGTAAATGACCCGTCCAACTGGCATTCGGCTTCTTCATCGGTAGGATACGCCACGCCGGGATATAAAAACTCCCAGGCAGATCCACTAACGGTTCTGGATAAAGGGATTTCCATTATACCGGAGGTGTTTGTTCCGGATGCTCCGGGGGAGCAGAATTTCACTACAATTAATTATGAAATGGACAGTCCGGGTTTTGTGGCCACGCTGCGCATTTATGGCATAGACGGACAGTTGGTCAAGGAACTCTGCCAGAATGAACTTTGGGGCAGCTCTGGATTTTACACCTGGGACGGAACAAACCTGTCCAACCAGAAGGTCCGTCCAGGCTACTATATTGTTTGGGTACAGGTAATCAACCTGGAAGGTCTGGTGGAAAACGTTAAAAAGACGGTGGTCGTAGGCAGTAAATTTTAAGCCGGTGATTCCTAGGGCAAGGGTTTTACCATGATGTCCTTGTAATAAATCACACTTTCGGGATCATGTGCCTGAAGGGCAAAGGTTCCCCGGTCAATTTTTTTCTCTCCCGCATCCGCCGGGCGGTTATTGTCTTCGGACTCCACATATTCCATGACGGTCTTTCCGTTAATTTTAACCGTGACCTTGTCTCCCTGTACGATAATGTGCTCCGTGTACCATTCATTGTCCTTCACATATACTACCTTCACGTCATTAAAGGAATACAGACTACCGGTTTTCCTCCAGTCACTGTGTGTTTGGTTGACCTGCACTTCATAGCCTTTGGAAGGCCAGCCCTCTTCCTGGTATGCTGTATGAAAGAATATTCCTGAATTTGCGCCAGGTTCCGTCTTTACCCGGGCTTTAAATTCAAAATTCTTGAAATTATGGCTTTCTACAGGCCCCACATAATACAAATGCGCCCTGGGCCCGTCCACTTTGATGGTACCCCCGACAATGGTGAACGATCCGGGATTTTCACTGGCCTTCCAGCCTTCAAAAGTTTTTCCGTCCCAAAGAGGGATCCAGCCTTCATCGTTCTCCTTGCCTTGTGCCAGGGTTGTCAGGCAAAGGAAGCATGCCCATCCAAATAAGATAAGTTTTTTCATATTGGTTTTAATTTATGTTACCCTTATTAAACTAAGCTTTTATGTCCACTGCTTCCTGTATTCTGCTTACTTCAGGCCTTCATTTTCATCTTTAAAAAAAAAGGCTTTTCCCTGACCTTTTTTCCGGATATAGGCCCTGTACATGCCTGCGGAGTTGAACGGCATGGCAATATTCCCCTGGCTGTCGATGGCAATCACACCTCCTTTTCCCCTCAATGCTACCAACTGGTTCAAAACCACATCCTCCGCAGCTTCATGCAAAGTTCTTCCCGCATACTTCATCTGTGCGGCAATCTCATGGGCTACTACCCCGCGGATAAAATACTCTCCATGGCCTGTGGCGGAGACGGCACAGGTCGCATTGTCAGCATAGGTGCCCGCGCCGATTACCGGCACATCGCCTATCCTTCCAAAGCGCTTGTTGGTCATTCCTCCTGTAGAGGTAGCCGCTGCGACATTCCCCTTGCTGTCCACGGCTACAGCGCCCACCGTGCCGAATTTGTTGTCGCTAAAAGCAGGATCCATTAATGGGGGTTGCTGAAGGGGAGTCCCGGCTTTTGTTTGTTTTTTCGCTTCAATGACCTTCATAAGTTGTTCATACCTCCTTTGATCCCAAAAATAGGAAGGGTCTACCATTTCCAGTCCCTGTTCCTCCGCAAACTGGTCCGCTCCTGCCCCAGCCAAAAAAACATGCGGGGAGTTTTTCATTACGGCGTAGGCTGCGGAAACAGGATTCTTTACGCGGGTAAGGGAGGCGACAGCCCCGGCATTTTTAGTCGCACCGTCCATAATGGCTGCATCCATTTCATTTTTTCCCTCATGGGTAAACACCGATCCTTTGCCGGCATTAAACAAGGGGCTGTCTTCCAGGATTTTTACGGAAGCCGTTACCGCTTCCAGGGCAGGACCTCCCTGCTCCAGAACAGCAAAGCCCGCGTCCAACGCTTCCAGCAGCTTGGCCCTATAGGCAGCCTCCGTTTTGGCGTTCATGTTTTCCCTGGTTATGGTTCCCGCACCCCCATGAATGGCCAGCGCCACCGAGGTACGGGTTTCCTGATGGTCGGAAAATGAGCCGTTCTTATCTTGCGCAGGGGGTTTTGTTCCGGTAAATGGTAAAATAGCAATAAAGAATATAAAGAGTATTTTATCCATTATTATAAAATATTATTGAATCAATTGGTGTTCAATTTTCGTTTCCGATAGAAATACCCGCCTGCCTTGTAATTCTCTTTTCTTTTAGAAAGATAAGAAAAAAAATAGATTTTTGATTTTAAAAAGGTAAGCGTACTTTAGGGGACTTTTTAGGCTAGAGAAAGCAGGATAATAATTTAATAACCAATAGTATGAGTCAAGAAGAAAAAACATCTTATAGCAGGGAAGAGCTACAGGAATTTGAAGACCTGATACAGGAAAAACTGACGATTGCCCGGGAAGAATTGAATTCTTTAAAAGAAACGTTAAGTAAAAGAAATGACAGTGGCACGGACAACACCGCCTCCACGTCCAAGCTTCTTGAAGATGGGGCGGATACACTGGAGCGGGAAAATCTAAGTCAATTGGCGGCCAGGCAGCAAAAGTTTATCGTCAATCTGGAAAACGCACTGCGGAGGATTAAAAACGGCACCTATGGCGTATGTGTTGACACCGGAAAGCTGATCTCCAAGGAAAGGCTGAGGGCGGTACCCCACACCATGCATTCCATTGAAGCCAAACTTGCCAGGAAGTAAATTGGACTTTCTTCACAGGCATATTGAAGCGTTGGTATTCTGTGCACCAAATCCGTTAGGCATTGAGGAAATTCAAAAATGTCTAACGGAAATGTTTGATTCCCCCATCGCTACAGACGTATTGGAGCAGGCACTGGCGGACCTACAAAACAAATATGCTTCCGAAGAGTTTTCTTTTTCTTTGGAACAGACCGGTGGCGGCTACCAATTTTTAACCAAGCCCGCCTACCAATCCAGTATTTCCATTTTGCTGAAACAACAGTCCAACAAGCGCCTGTCTATAGCGCAGATGGAAACCCTTTCGATCATTGCCTACAAACAGCCCGTTACAAAATCGGAGGTCGAACAAATCCGGGGTGTAAACTGTGATTATTCCATTCAGAAACTTCTTGAAAAGGAACTCGTAGCCATCAGGGGCAAGGCGGATTCCGTGGGAAAGCCCCTGCTTTACGGGACCAGCCGGAAGTTTATGGATTATTTTGGCATCAACAGCCTTAAGGAACTGCCCCATCCCAAGGATTTCTTTCCCGAAGAAAACCAGGTGGGAGAGGAAAAAGGTTAGCCCTGACTCCTTATTGACAATTTTTGAGCTTGCCGGAAATTATATTAGCGTGATCTACCTACCGGACGAAGGCCTTACACCGCCCTCACAACCAAATGAATAATTATTGAAGGTTTGGCGTTTGAACCGCAACAATACCTTACCTTTGCGTCCCGTTAAAAATCCTGAACCAATTCCTAATTCTCAGGGTTTTATGGGCTGAATATATCCAACTACAGCAGCGATGCTGCAAACTTTATGAAAAGAAACTACAAAGAAAATCAGGAGCGGGGGAAGTCCGACAGAAGCGGTTACAGCAGAACCTCCACGAGAAACCAGAAGCAGGACGGGGACAAATTTAAAACCAAAAAGAGATTTTTTGAAGATCGAAGTGAAGCCGGGGAAAGACCGGACAAAGGCCGATTCAACAGGTCAAAAGAAGGTTTTGAGGGTCGTTCCGAAAGGAAGCAAGGGTCGGCACAGGGCGGATTTGGAAGCCGGAAAAACACCAGGTCACATGGTGAGGGGAGATCGTCCTACTATAACAGGGACAGCAGGGAAAAAAGGGACTTCAACAGCAAATCCCCTGGTAGGAACAGCTACGAAGGGAAAACGGACAAGCCGGACGCTGGAGAATACAAGACAGTTTACAGAGGACGCGGTAAAGATCAGAAACCTGTATATGAGACCGTTAGGAAGGACGCGTTGAGTCAGCCGAAGACGGCCAAAAAGTTTTTTACCAAAAAAAGCTTTGGCGACAACGGTCCCCTGGAATCAAAGCCCAGCTATAATTTCAGAAAATACGACAGCAAGCTTGAAGCCGCTAAGGGTAAAGATGAAATCCGCTTGAATAAATACATCGCCAATGCTGGAGTTTGTTCAAGAAGGGAGGCCGATACCCTCATCCAAAATGGACAGATCAGCGTCAACGGCGTCGTAGTCACAGAACTGGGAAAGAAAGTGCTCAGAACTGATAGGGTCCAGTTTCAGGGGAAGGTCCTTAATCCTGAAAAACCGGTTTATGTGCTTTTAAACAAACCAAAGGATTTTATTACCACCACCGATGATCCTATGGAAAGAAAGACGGTGATGAATTTGGTCAGTACTGCCGGCGAGGAAAGGATATTTCCTGTGGGAAGGCTGGATCGAAATACCACAGGCTTACTATTGTTTACCAATGACGGCGATTTGGCAGATAAGCTTGCCTCACCCGCCAAGAAGGTAAAGAAAATCTATCAGGTGACTTTGGATAAGCCGTTGACAAAAAATGACGCTGAGGCTGTACTGGAGGGCATCATGCTGGAAGATGGCCTTGCCAAGGTAGATGATATGCAGGTGTTGTCTCTGGACAGGACCATTCTGGGATTGGAAATTCACATTGGGCGAAACCGTATCGTCCGAAGGATTTTCGCCGCATTAGGCTATGATGTGATCGCGCTGGACCGGGTGGTGTACGCGGGATTGACCAAGAAGGATCTGCCCCGTGGAAGATACCGCTATCTCACGGAGAAGGAGGTGGTCACCTTGAAGTATTTTAATTAAATGAAAGCCTGTACAGGCTTTCTTTTTGCTTTTGCACCTTGTGTTGGAAAGGATAAATTTTTTAATTTTAGCCCCTTGATGGTATTTTCTGCTGTACGGTAATACCCATAGTTGCCATTCAGGCGTATGCATAGAAACCTACAATCTCACTGAAACAGGTGATTTTGGATTTAGCGGTCAGCTTAGACGGATACATTGAGGGACCAAAAGGAGAGACCGACTGGTGTATTCTTGACGATGTTTGATAAAAACCTTCATTCACCTGGGCCTTATCGACAGCTACAGATTATCGGTCCATCCGGTTGTTTTG
>DATGOS010000571.1:0-4518 GCA_035305725.1 Cyclobacteriaceae bacterium | reverse complement strand
TTCCCCTCGCCGCAGAATCCACCCAGTGTATGCGGGCTAAGATATGTGCCGGACAGGCTTTCCGGACCGTATTTTCAACATATTGCCTGAATTCCTCTTCCCTGAACCGTCTGGGATGAGCGGCTTCTGCAACTGATTCCGGATCGGCAAAATTCCTGTCATATCCTGAAGGGAACACGAAGCTTATTTGAAAAGAATAGGCATCGGCGACCGGTTCTGGTATCAAAAGACCGGGCGCTGAAGAATCCGGCGGAGCCAATAACGCATGTTCGATCATATAAAATCCTTCCCGGCTGTAGTGGCGGTAGATGTGGTCCATCAGCCGTGTAATTTCTCCCCGCGCCGCCTCCTGGTCCGGGAAGATCTCCCCGGAACGGGCCAAAGGATCGGTTCCAGGCATGCCAAGCAGGATCTGAAACTGGCCGGGGTCGGTTTCCTCAATGGAAAAATTTTCATCGCTTCTCCCCAAACCAATCAGGGTATCAATCCCCTGCAAGGCAGCTTCGGTGGCGGTGGAATCGTCAGGGCCTTCGAAGGCAGCAAAGCTTTCCAGCAATATGTCCCCCGACGCCCCGGGAAATTCCCGAAGCCGAAAGCCTTTTTCCACGGCTGGACCGGTATCCACCGCATCAAAAACTTCAAAATATTCCTCGAAGGGATGTATCAGAAGCCTTCTTTGCATCACCCTAATTCCCAAAAAATGATACAAGCGACGTTCAAGGGGGATTAGGGCGTAGTCCAGCCAAGTTTCCAGAAGCGATTGCGCGATCATATCCCGGGCAGCTTCGGCCAATGCGACAGTTTCGAAATTTTGGACACTTCTTGCCACCGGTTCATCATTGGTATTTTGCCTAAGCAATAAGGAATTTAAGCCAGCAGCGGCAGAGATTACATAATTACTTTCGGAAGTGGCAAGTTTTAAGGCCAGGGCTGCGGTCTTTTCGGCCTCCATTCGACTGGCGGCAACCTCCAGACTTTCCAGGACGGGCTGACCTTCTGCATTCGAAATTTGCCAGTGAATGCCTAGGGGAGTGTCGTGAAATTCTATTACCGAATCCAATCTCCACAGAAGGTTGCCAAAAGACTGGAACCTGTCCCTGTTCAGTAAAGGCAGGTCGTAATAAAATGCCGATTTATCCCTGATCAAGCGCTCCAGTGCATTTATATAATGAGCCTGCTCCACGGCCAGCAGGTTGTTTAAATCTATTTCGCCGGTGGAAGGTGCCTGAATTTCCTCCTGAAAGACCATTTCCGCATATTCCTGCATGTCTTCGCCCAGTCTGGCCAGCAAATGGTCTAAAAACCGGTTCCTTCTCTCCAAAAACTGTTCCCTGGGTTCCGCCGATTTCAAGACTTCGTTGTACGGATTGCTTTCATCGGCCTGAAAGTTTTCCCAGTCCATCGACTGGTCCTCAAATCCAAACAGTTCAGCAACCAAAGGGAGCTGATAAAGCCATTGGTGAAAAACCGTCGTGTCAAGATCGGGATCGGCAGAAAAGAGTGCGTTAAGATGGGAAAGTTGGGCCAGGTGCCCCGCGATCAACTGCTCATAAAAGAAAAGGTACCCTTTTAGCTGCTTTGCTTTTGCTTTACGTTCCGGAGACACGTTTCCTGGAAGGCCATATTTTCCCACCCCATACACGACCGGCAACTCATTTTGAACCGGATAAAACGTCCTGAGCGGCAGAACATTTCCGCGTGGAACCGGGATGTCTTCCGAACCCGGCAAAATGCTGTGTAAATAGGTTTCCTTTAAAGCGCGAAACCTTTCAATGGCCAGACCAAAATCATAATTAATTTTTACGTTGTTTCTGATGATATCAATCCGGCATTTGGCGGGGCTCAACCGAGGTACGTGTCTTCGGCTATCCACGAGTTGAAGGCAGTCTTTGGCACCTTTGGTGATGGCATGATTGTCCAGCCAGTTGGAAAGCGTCAGGCTTTTTAGGGCGATAATACTCCTGTGGGAAAGCTTTTCCCGGTTATGTACATCCGAATGCTCCGCGTTTCTTTGCTGAAAGATCAGCCTGAGGATGTCAGAGGCATATATCTGGCTGGGGGGCTGGGAGGAAAGCAGCGCATCAGTCTGGAGAAATCCTTCTTCCATGAGCGGTCCTTCAAAAATAGCCGCGGAATCCTTGTCTTCGGCTTTCAGCTCGCTCAGGCTTTTGACGAATACCGGCGGTGAAAGATGTTGGTCTACCGCAAAAAAAATGCTGGCCAGGAGTGACGGCACGTCTACTCCGGAAGAAACTTCCAGTACGGCCGAAAATGCTATTTCCTGCAAACGTACGGCTTTGAAGTCCGGGAAGTCCTCGCAAAGATTTCTGTAGTCCCGCAGGTATTTCTGCACTGACCTCATCGCCGCATTGGCGTTTATGATTCTTTCGTTATAAGCTTTAAAGACGTTTTCGTTGGGAAGGGTGAACAGCAGGTTTTCTGTTTCCTGAAGAATTTGCGGCAATTCCACCAACGTGTCGTTAAGCGGTGAAGTCACCTGCAATACCAGCCACAACTCAAGACTATCCGCAGGTCCCGCGGCCGGCTGATAGTCCAGGCTGATGCTGGCAAACCGGGCGTTTTCGTTTTTGAGAGGTTGCCAGGCGTTGGTAAATGCGGCGTTTAAAATCTGCACATCTTCCTGAAAAGGCAGAAGATCCGGTTCATCCCAGTACGGAAAGGCAAGATCTATACGATATTCCCTGCCAAGGCCCGGAGGCGTGACCAGCAGGGAGAAAATATTGGAATTCAAGGTATCATCGGCAAATTCCAACAGCACACTTAATTTTCCACGGGGCGTTTCCGGACTTTTGCTCACCCATCCGTTCCTTACCAGGGGATGGTCAAGCAATACCTTTTGGAAATCAATAGAGGAAACCGGTGCGACGGGCAAAACCTGGGAAGCTGTGAAAAATTCCTGCTGCGCAAAAGATTCCCCACTGCTGAGCAGGTCTGCCATATCCAGCCCCGAGCGAAGACCTACCTCCGTCATGGCATAACAGCATGCTTCCAACAGGGTTATGCCCGGATCATGGATGTTATGGTCCGTCCAGCTTGCGCCGGCTATCTCCCGGATTACCTTTAATCCTTCCTCCCGCAGGAAGTCATAATCCTGACTTTTGTACGGCGGGGGAGAAGCGGGGATGCGTATTGGTTCATCCATTTCGCTGAATAACAATCAATTATTTCTTTTTACTTAAAGATGTTTTTAGCTTGCCTACTTCCTTTTCCAGCGTTTCGACCCGGTGAGCCAGTTCCTGAATAGCATTTATCATTACATAGATTAAGGCACTTCCATTAAATGACCGCAAATTTTCAGGAAGATCCTTTTCCTCCCCGGAAACGTTTGTTTTGGAAACCATATAGGGAAAAATCTTCTCGATTTCCTGGGCAATAATGCCCACTTCTTCCTTGTCGGGATTGGTATTGTGTTTGCCGTTATAGTGAAACCGTACCGGACGCACATTCAGCAATTCCTTAAGACCGTCCTCAAAAGGCATTGTGTCCTTTTTCAAGCGTTCATCGGAAATAACATCCCAAAATTGTTCCCCGGTAGTTTTTCCCGCACTCCCGTTTACCTGAAAAAGGGATGTGGCCCCTGCTACGGGTCCATTGTTTCCGATGATAACCCGGCCATCTCCCATCACAAAAATCCTGGCCTGTGTACGGCCATGGGAAATACTTATAGATTGGTTGGCGGGGGCATTTAGATTTACATCGCCTGCCTGCCCCTGCCGCAAGGCAAAATTGTCATTTCCCTCGCTTTGGTTTTGGTGGCTAAACTGCGCATAAGCGGCAGAGGCACCCTGGCCGTTACTGACCACCGCGTTGCCCAGCCGCACGCGCTCGTTCGTTCCCGTGTTTGGTCCAAGGTTTACCTCCAACCGATATACCGGAGGAGTTTCAAAGGTGCCGATACCCACCAGGCCTCCGCCAAAGGCCACATCACCCTGATCCCCTACCGGGGAAAAAGCCCCGCTGCTTCCTGAGACTATGGGATTCCAGTTGGTGCCGTCGGAAAGTTCAATCTCGCCGGAACCGCTGTTGAATCGAATCGTTCCCGCCGGACCGGTGCCCGGTTCTCCCAAAGTGACTCCATTTGGCACGAGCAAATTGCCGTTGCCGTCCAGTTGGATGCCGTCATCAATGATGTTGATGAATGAATCCATAATGTCGGCAAAATCTTCCCCATCAGGACTATCCCCGTCTTCAAATTGTCCTTTTAAATAATTTCTACTTCTTAAAGCCATGGCTGAAATGATTTTAATTGAAATAAACGCTACTGTACAATAAAGTTGACTTTGACAATCATCTGCCCGATTCCGATGTTTTTATCCCCGGTGCACAGGAAGTCTTCAGACTGGATTACCCTGATCCGATGGGTTCCGTTGGATACGAGGATGGAATCGGCCCGGCTTGCCCGGGCTACCTCCACCGGCTGGCCCACGACAAACCCACCTCCTATTGGGGCATCAGAAACCCCAATTGTGGCTTTTGGAGTTTGGCTGATGACAAAGT
>DATGOS010000570.1:0-7444 GCA_035305725.1 Cyclobacteriaceae bacterium | reverse complement strand
ATCTGAATAGAGGATGAAACAATTTTTCCTTTGTATTTCCCGGTGGCTCCGATTTTGGCCAGTCCCTCCACGTTAATGTCTCCTGTCATCACGCCCATGATGCACACCTCCTGGGCCTGAATATTTCCGGTTATTTTTCCTTTTTCCCCGATCATCACCTTTCGTTGGGAAATGACGTTGCCCAAAATAGAGCCGTCGATCCTGATATCACTGAGGGATTCAACATCCCCTTCTAGTTTTAGCCCTTCCGCGAATACCGAGATGGAACTGGCCAAATTTACCTCTTCCTGAATTTTCTTATCGTTGTTCCACATAATCAATTCTTTTCACTTGCGTGGATTAATATCAAACGGTAAACCTATTAATAAAGTCATCTCATCGAACGAGATCCCGCCTCAGCCTGCCCAGCCTTCTCTGTCCAGGCTCCTGTATTGTATGGCTTCCGCCAGATGCTCCACTTTTATTTCCCGGCTCTCCGCAAGGTCCGCAATGGTCCTGGACACCTTTAGGATCCGGTCGTAGGCCCTTGCCGATAGCCCCAGCCGCTCCATGGCGGTCTTCAACAAAGCTTTGCCGGCCTCGTTGATTTGGCAAACTTCCTTGACCATATGGGAAGGCATCATAGCATTGCAATAAATCTCCGGTGAATCCCTAAACCGTTCGGTCTGAAGCTGCCTGCCTATAATCACCCGGTCCCTAATGGATTTACTCGACTCGGACTTGCGGGTGGATGTCATCTCATCAAATTTGACGGGCGTCACCTCCACATGCAAGTCTATCCTGTCGAGCAAGGGGCCGCTCACCTTGTTCAGGTATTTTTGTACCACCCCCGGTCCGCATACGCATTCCTTGTCCGGATGGTTGTAATAGCCGCAGGGGCAGGGATTCATGCTTGCTATAAGCATAAAGTTTGCCGGATAGTCCACGGATACCTTTGCCCTGGAAATGGTGACTTTTCTTTCTTCCAAAGGCTGGCGCATGACTTCCAGCACCCCTCGTTTAAATTCCGGCAGTTCGTCCAGAAAAAGCACGCCGTTGTGGGAAAGGGATATTTCTCCCGGCTGGGGATTGCCGCCTCCCCCCACCAGGGCCACATCGCTGATGGTATGGTGGGGAGAGCGGAAGGGCCGCTGGGCAATCAGCGAGGCCTCGGTACCCAATTTTCCAGCCACCGAATGAATTTTGGTGGTTTCCAACGCTTCCTGCAGGCTTAAGGGGGGAAGAATGGAGGGCAGTCGTTTTGCCAGCATCGTTTTACCCGCACCCGGCGGCCCGATCATGATTACGTTGTGGCTTCCCGCCGCCGCTATTTCCAAGGCTCTCTTGATGTTTTCCTGTCCCTGGACATCCGTAAAGTCAAAGGCATAATGGTCGAGGGAATTGTAAAAAATGTCCCGGGTGTCGGTGAGCAGCGGAGGAATATCCAGTGCGCCTTCCAAAAAGTCAATGGCCTGCTTAAGATTCTCTACCGCAATGACATCAAGGTGGTTGACAATGGAGGCCTCCCGTGCGTTTTCTTTGGGTAGAATAAATCCTTTAAAACCCTGCTTCCTTGCCTCGATGGCAATGGGAAGCGCCCCTTTTATCGGCCGGAGTTTGCCGTCAAGGGAAAGCTCTCCCATGACGATGTATTTTTCCAGGTCATTGAGCAAGCCTTGTTCTGAAGCCTTAAAAATTCCCAGGGCAATGGGCAGGTCGTACGCCGAACCTTCCTTTCGGATGTCCGCGGGCGCAAGATTGACCACCACTTTTTGCCTGGGCATCCGGAAGCCATAATATTTCAGGGAGGATTCGACCCTTTGCTGGCTCTCTTTGACCGCACTGTCGGGCAATCCCACCATGTAAAAACTTGTTCCCTGCCCTACGTTGACTTCAATTGTAATAAGTTTGGCATCCACGCCCGACACGGCACTACCAAATGTTTTAGCTACCATTGAATGTCCTTTTAAGCCGATGACTGATATAGCTTATGAAATTCATGGATTTTTTTTACAAAAACAAACACAGGTCGGTGCCTAATCCAAGATTGGGTATATCATAGGCTAGGTTAAGACGGACGTTTGACCCGTGTCTGTCTGGCTTTATTTAATGTTTTCCCGCGGGCGGAGACCGGGCCCATCCTTGTCTTCTTCAATGGTGTCTATTTTGGTTTGCACGTTGCTCACCTTCAACCCGCGCTCCATGTCATAGACCAAAGCTTTCACTTCATTTTTTTCCTGCTCCAGTTTTCTGATTCTGCGATTCAAATTACTCGTGTAAGCCATGGTGGTAGCCCAGGAGACAAGGAACAACACCAATCCCACCAGCAGCCACACCACCACATTACCTGCTGTCAGTTCCTGTATCCCAAATCCGTTTTTCACACTGTCAAACATCAGGAAGTAGACCAATGCCACTCCAAAAAATAACGCGACTAAAAGCTGAAATATTCCGTTGACCTTTTTCATAATCATTTGCTTGGATTTCTTTGTCTAATATACTAAATGAAAGTATAGAAATACTAAAATGCTGTTGTTTTGGTGTATTATTTGGGCCTTTTTTAGACCTGCAAGCGAATATTATACCCTCCAAAATTCCTGCCAGTCGTGGCGAGATGTGGGTTGGTGAGCCCGTGAGTTGGCGGGATGGGTAACTCTCAACCCCCGAACTGAACAACCCGCGATTCGAAGGTAAGGCAATCGACAGTTCAACAATCAATAATTGAACTCCTGACGGTTGATGTTCAGCCTTAAGGCCACCTCTGTGGAAAACGCTGTTTCCGGCTGGCCTCCCGCCACAACATGCCTTCTGACCGTTTGACCGGCGTCGAGAAAAAGGTTGTGCTTTAGCATAAATGATGCGACAATGTGTCCCATCATCAGCTTGTTTTCGAGCCCCTGGCCGATTTTGTTTCCAAACAGGGGCGTGCTCTGGCTAACCCTGCTCTTCAGGATGTCCCCTCCATAATTGTCAGTGGCTTCGGGATCCGTTCCGAATCTTTGGTAGGCACCGGTAGCAACAACCCGCAAACGGGGCAGGGGCTGGTAATGCAGGATGGCCAGGATTTCCTGAAAATTGGCTCCTCTGGGATGGGTCAACGGGGTTCGGTAATTTGAAAACGACTGATAATCAAACTTTTCCTGAAAAGTATATGGTCTTACCTGGTTATATTCCAGTTGCAGGTCCAGATTAGAGATTTGAAAAAGACCGGGGTATTTATACCCCAGTTGCAGACCGTGTTTGTTTCTGCTGGATTTACTACCGCTGATTTCAAAGAATTCTTTAAATACAAACTCATCCAACACAAACTGACCATATACCTGCATCGAAGGAACAAAATTCCACTTGAAATCCGCACCCAGCATGACTTTGTCGGGAGTTCCCAATTGGTGCTCCACCCAGCGGTAAAAAATCACCGGATTCAGGTAATTCCAGTCAAACTGGCTGGCCATCACCGACTCAAAAACGGCGACATTCAACTTCCTGCCCAGGTTGATGCTTAGGCGGTGGTGGGAAAACCACTTTTGAGGATACCTTCTATCGGTTGGCCTTCCCCGGTTATAAATGATATCGGCGTTCATTTGTCCCCAAAGGTTTGTGAAGTTGAGCTTCCATATTTTCGTGTTCAATTTGAAAAACATGTAGGGGCTGGAAAAGTCCGATAGGATCAAGGATCGGTAGCCTTCCCCGACAAAGTTTCTGTCCTGTCCAAGCTGCGCGGCTATATGGGGGGTGATCTGGAAAGTGAGGTAGCCTGTCGCGGAAAAATAACTGTAGCCGGATTCCCCATAGGGTTTCCAGAAGCCTTCGCCGGGTATCGCCCCCTGATGCATGGCATAGGATCGGCCCCATTCGGGAAGTACGGTCTCCGTGGTAGCCAGGAAAGTATAAAACCCAATTTTCCGGTCAATGGACCCCCTTAACCGGATGCCACGGGTATTGCGGAATCTGAAATTATCCTGGCCGGCCCCCGTCCCTCCAAGAAAATATAGGACTGGATTGATATGGACATCGAACACCTCATCCCGATAGTGGAAAAAATCGGCAGGCTTCCTGTACAGGCCCTTCCAGGGGCGGGATGAATTCCAGGTTTCTTCTTTGGAAAATTCCCAGTTCTCATCCCGCAAATACCTCAGGTTGAACCGGTCGACACGGTTTCTTTCCTGGGGAGATTCGGACAAAGCATCGGCAAACGCTGCCACGTCACTTCTGCGGTACGGCTTGAACCCGGTGTTGAAATGTTGGTTAAGCTGCCCTTCCAAAATTCCATACCGCTCTATGAGTTGGTAATAATCCCGGTCGAGGGGGACATGGCTGCCTTGTCCGTTTGCTTTGGTCAAAGCGTAAATTGATAAAAAAAGTAATAGAAAACGTCTTTTGTCCGGGATTGTCATTTTCATCACGCTAATTTACGGAATTCTTTTCCTTAGCTTCTGCGAAATGTCCCGGTTAAATCATAGTTAGGGCTTCCCACCATGTTCTATTGGTTAAATATTATTTTCAATTCAAAACATTTGGACTGGGTTACAAAAAGAAGTAACTTTGTGCCTCAATTTGAATTAACGGGCTAATTACGCTAACTGGCAATAAAAATGAAAAAGGACATTCATCCAAATTACAGGGAAGTGGTATTTCATGACACTTCCAGTGATTTTAAATTTATTACAAGATCCACTGTGGAAACGCAGGAAACGATTGCCTGGGAAGACGGTAAGGAATATCCGCTTGTCAAAGTGGAGGTAAGTTCTGCCTCTCACCCGTTTTATACGGGCAAGAAGATGCTGTTGGATACTGCCGGAAGGGTAGAGAAATTCAACAGAAGGTACAAAAAGGACTAATAATCCCTTGGGTTGGACGTAAGGTCTCCCGGATTTGATATCCGGGAGACTTTTTTATTTTTGTGTTATGGACCAGATCATACTGTTCGACGATCCTGCTTTAAGGGGAGGATTGTTGCCGTTTACCTTTACCCGCCCGGTGGCTGAAATTCGGATCGGTATATTAACCATCAGGGAAAAATGGGAAAGGCATTTCAAGACCCGGGCTGGATTTTTCACACAGGATTACCTGAAGGCGAAATATGGTTTTGATCATGTGCCCTCGCTGTTTATCAACGGGAGCCTGTGTCCCGATGAGAGCCTGTTGTCAGCCATCAGGGGTCTGAAATTGGGACAGGGATTATGGTACAACAACACCCTCCTCGCGGTGCCCATAAGCCAGCCGGAAACGTTTTCTATGGAAACGGCAAAGAAAAGCACGGCCATTCAATACGAGAAGGATGTCAGTTTAGTGGAAAAAAGCTGGCATATTTTCCAGTTCAACGGCCGGGAATTGCGTTTGGACTTTGATTTGATTACCTCCGGGAGGGTTTCCGATTCTGTTGCGGATCCCCATACCGCGGTTTATAACAAGGACTTAGTTTTTGTGGAGGAAGGTGCCAAGATCAAGGCCGCAGTACTGAATGCGGAAAACGGTCCGATCTATATAGGCAAAAATACGGAAGTTCAGGAAGGTGCGCTGATCAAAGGTCCCTTTGCCCTTGGTGAGGGCTCCATAGTGAACATGGGCGGCAAAATGCGCGGAGACATTACCGTGGGTCCCCATTCAAAGATAGGGGGGGAAGTATCCAATTCCGTGATCTTCGGATACAGCAACAAAGGACACGACGGTTTTATGGGAAACAGCGTCATTGGGGAGTGGTGTAACTTTGGCGCGGGGAGTAATATCTCCAATTTAAAGAACAACTACGCCCCGGTAAAGGTGTGGGATTATATAAAAGGGACGTACGTGGATTCTGGCCTGCAGTTTTGTGGATTAATGATGGGGGACCATGCTAAGTGTGGCATCAATACCATGTTCAATACCGGAACGGTGGTCGGTGTTGGAGCGAATGTCTTTGGAGCCGGCTATCCTCGCACTTTTATCAGTTCCTTTTCCTGGGGGGGCTCCGCCGGATACAGCACCTATCAGCTCCGGAAGTTTGAGGAGTCCGCCTTCAGGGTAATGGAAAGACGCGGTATTCCTTTTGATGACCTGGAAAAATCCATCTTGCATAAAGTCTTCGACCTGACCCGACCCTATAGAATCTGGGAAAGGGAAAATCATTAACCGGAAAAGTCAATGTTGTTCTCCTCAATTCCCGGTCTGGAAAGCACCAAAGAAAAACTGATCTCCGCTTCCCGCAACAATCATCTGGCCCATGCGCTGCTGTTTCATGGGCAGGAAGGCACAGCGGGACTTGCGATCGCTCTGGCGCTGGCTACCTATGTCAATTGCGAAATTCCGGGGGAACATGATGCCTGCGGAGCCTGCGGCTCCTGTCAGAAAATGCTGAAGCTTATCCACCCCGATGTGACCTTTGTATTCCCCGTTCCCAGTGCCCCCGTAAAGGAGGAGGGCAAGGAAAATGGAGAAGAAGGCAAAGGCGGTAATATCCTCGCCAACTGGCGGCAATTTGTCCTGCAAAACCCCTACGGGAATTTGCAGGACTGGATATCCCACAACGCGTTTACCAAGCAGCTCAACATTTCCAAGGCGGCAGGAAAGACGATTATCAAGACGCTTTCGATGCGCTCCTTTGAAGGAGGGTATAAAATAATTGTCATCTGGTCACCTGAATTAATGCATGACGCCACGGCCAACGCATTGCTGAAAGTATTGGAGGAACCTCCCCCGAAGACGCTGTTTTTGTTGGTGGCCAATCAACCGGACAAGTTGCTGAACACCATCCTGTCGCGTACCCAAAAAATACTGGTCCGGGGTTTTATGGATGCCGAGATCAAAGAGCACCTGGTCGTGGAGGAGCGCTGCTCCCGGGACCATGCCGAACAGATTGCCCCCCTGGCTGACGGGAGCATGAGGGAAGCATATCGGCTGGCCGAAGAAGCGGTGGATATTAATACCTCACAATTCAGGGATTGGATGAGAATTTGCTTTAGGCTTGACATCAATGAGATCGTTTCCTTTGGGGATCAAATAGGAAAACGCGACAAAGAAATGCAAAAGACATTGCTATTCGCGGGCCTGAACGTGCTCAGGGAAAGCCTGCTAAAAAAGGCCCAGTTGGATATGCTGATGCGTACTAGCCTAACGGACAGGAAATTTATTGAAGAATTTGGGACTAATGTACTGACGGAAGAAAAAATGGTTTCCCTGTATCAACTGTTCAACGAGGCACATTACCACCTGGAAAGAAATGCCAACGCCAAGATTTTGTTTACGGCCCTGTCATTTGATGCGGCAAGGGTACTTCGAAAAAAAAGTTAAAAGATGCTGGAAATTATAGGCAGGAAGGAAAAGATCAGCTTAATCGAATGGGGGTTGTTCAACGTATCCGCCAAGGTAGACACGGGTGCGTATACAAGCTCCATCCATTGTGATTACGTGCGGGAAAGGGAAACCGAAGGTAAAAAAATACTTGAATTCCTGCCCCTGTCCCCACAACACAAGCAGTTTAAATACAACT
>DATGOS010000569.1:0-10499 GCA_035305725.1 Cyclobacteriaceae bacterium | reverse complement strand
TGCGCAGGATTTACCGTGTTTCCGGTGGGATACTTTTCAGGTGGATTGGAAAAACGGTCGGCAGACACGGCGTAATCAACAGTATCCGCGCCGTACAGCTCCAGTAGCTTGATGAATGCGGCTTTTGCGAGCCCGCTCCATTTATCATGTTCCCCAATAGCCTGGACATAAGCCGACGATGCCAGCAGACTGTCTGCCGCGGGTCTTAAACCGGCCGCGGAAAGCCCGGAGGTGATGCTGCGGATATCATCAAGACGTTCGGCGTTCTTTTTCGTCCAGTTTAGCTTCGCGTCGTTGTATAACAAGGAAATGTACCGGTCAGACAAAATCTTTTTGAGGCTGAGTAGGTAAGCTTCCTTTTCGCTCACCGCTTTACCGGTCAGGGCATTGGCAGCCATATTTTCCGCCCGGCGCTTACCGAAAGCATAAAGCTCCCATTCTACTGTGGCGGAACCAAAACTGTTGGCGGCCATAGCGTGCCGGTCCAGGGGATCCGTAGCACCGTTTACGTTAAAGAAACCTGCCTGCGGGAAAAACGCCCCTGCGCTGCCCTGGTATGTACCATAGGTGTTTTGGGCCTGCGCTTTGACTTGTGGAAGCATTCCGCTTTTTACGGCCTGCTCATTATATTCTGCGGCATCGATTGCCGATGTTTTTGATCCTACACCGGGATAGTTCTCTTTGACTTTGGGCCACAAGCTTCCCAAAGTAGGTTTATTATGCTGCTGTGCGTATAGGGGAAACACAGCGGCAGTGGCAAACCACAGGGCTGTGGCTACCATAATATGCTTGATCATGTTGTTTTATAGCGTTTTGTATAGGTCATAGCGCTGACCCAGTATCGTTTCAGAATGAAAAAAAAGATTGTGGCCTATTGACAGCTATCGGCCAATAGGGAAATGAAAAATTAGACGTAGTGGTATACGATCAGCTTCCTGTAGAGAAGAAAGAGCGGTAATGAACCGGGAATTTTTAGGCTCCCATAAAGGGGGTGTGACTGTCCCTTGTCGACAGTATTTTCGAACAGGAAAAGAAAAGTCGCCGTAAGTAAAACGGCAGGCAAAAGGTCGTTCGCGCTGTACGATGCCGCCTGGGAGAATTTTATGTCCGCTGTTTCCCCAAGTACACATGTCTCCGATGCGCTTCCAAAAAAACCATGGTGTTTTTTACCCACACCCTGTTCCGTATTTACGGGAATGCCGACAAGGCTTTTGATGCTGCTTTTCACAGAGCAGGACATAAGCACGATCAACATGGCCGCAGCGAATGCAGCAAGCTGTCGGAAATGTTTTTTCGTTATATTTGGGAATGTCCTGCCCATCAACTTGCAAAGTTACGTTTATTTGATTAGGGGTGCAAGAAAAAACGTCTCATTTCAAATTTTATCCATACCATCCACCATTCAGTGGGGTAATTTGTCCCTTAAAAGACCGTAAAACCAGGTGCCAGCAACGGCGCTTAGGAGTGTAACAACAATAACGGTTGCTCCGGTTCCGATCTGTGCGAAAAGCGGCCCAGGGCAGGCCCCTGTCATTGCCCAGCCTAAACCAAAAACCAAACCACCGTAGATTTGTCCTTTGCTGAACGACTTTGCCGGGATCTTAATTGGTTCACCATAAATTGTCCTGACGTCGAACTTTTTAATAAGCCATACAGATACGGCGCCTACTGCTACTGCACTCCCGATAATCCCATACATGTGGAATGACTGCAGGCGAAACATTTCGTGTATGCGGTACCAACTGATCACTTCCGCTTTAACGAACACAATTCCGAAAAGCAGGCCTACGACCAGGTACTTCAAGTTGTGGTACCATTTATGTTCCAGGCTGCTTTCATTCACGCAGACCGAATCCAGCGAGCGTATCTCCAAATCTTCGATTACGTCTGTTTCTTGTTGCATTTCTATAATATTTATAATGAGAGAATTAGGGGTAATAAAAGATTTGCCATCACAAAGCCGCCTATCATAAAGGATATGGTGGCAACCAACGAAGGCCATTGTAAATTGGATAATCCCATAATGGCATGACCACTGGTGCAGCCTCCCGCGTATCGGGTTCCAAACCCAACGAAAAAGCCTCCGACTACCATTAATAAAAATCCTTTAAGGGTAAACAAGGATTGCCAATTGAGAATATCCTCGGGAACCAGATTATTAAAGCTGGTAATACCATACCCTGCGAGTTCTTCCGTCAATTTAGGATTGACTTCAACAGGTGAAGGATCTGATAAGAGATTAATGGCTATCACTCCACCTAAAAATATACCGAACACAAAAGACAAGTTCCATATTTCCTTTCTCCAATTGTACTTGAAAAAAGGTATGTTGGCCGGGATACAGGAAGCGCATATATGGCGCAAGGAGGAGCTGATGCCAAATGTTTTGTTCCCAATAATTAGTAGTGTGGGAACAGTCAGCCCGATTAAAGGCCCTGCTACATACCAGGCCCAGGGCTGTTTTATTAATTCCATCATTATTTTTATCTGTTTTCGTTAACTTTATTTTTTCGTGAAACTGAAGTACTGCAGCCTGAAACACCGCAGCAGCCAATGTTCAGCAGCGGCAATATTGTAAACATTCCGCCTACAATTATTAACAGCCATTCTTTTGCATAAACGCCCTGCATTATAATGAAGACGCCTGCCGCAAGCCGCAGCACACGCATAAAATCCCAGTTTTTCAAATACGTTATCATTTCTTTTCTTTTTAATATAGATGCTGACGGCGGATATAATGAGCCCGAGTGAATACCTGGAAAATTCTAAAGTGCCCGAAGTAAAACACGATTAGAACCACCTTGTCCGCTGTTGCATATTTTAGGGGATTACAGTTTTCTGGCGAAAATCCTGATTACGGAAGCTTTCCCTTTGTGATAATCCCCTTCGTTCAGCTCGGTGGCACCCTCGTACGTCTCAACCAATTCAAAACCTTCAAAATCTTTTTTTAAATCTTCCAAATCATAAAGCATGGAAGCATCTTTCGGACCCCCCGCGTTGGGATTCTGTTTCTGGTATTCGGATTGCCTCTTTGCAAATGCTTCCAATATAAGTATCCCGCCTTTCATTAAGTAAGCACTTAGCATTTGATGATATGCTTTTCTTTTGCTAAAATGAAAATGGGCATATAGTAATGCGACAGCGTCAAATGAATTTTCAGAATAGCTTGTGCTTTCGACCTCTGAAACCAGATAATCAATCTCGACGCCGTTTTTCCGGGCCAATAATTCTGCTTTTTCTTTTCCTGTTTTGCTTTGGTCAAAAGCCGAAACTGTCCAACCGGACCTTGCCGCAAAAACGGCATTTCTTCCTTCGCCCTCTGCGGGAAACAGGATCTTTCCCGGAGGAAGGCCGGTAAGTTTCTCTTTCAGATATTCGTTCGGCAATTCACCATATATAAATTCCTTCCGGCTATACCGCTCGTTCCAAAACTCTTGATTATTCATATTCATTTTTCCTTACGTTTTTTTGGTTACCAATTTGTCTACGCTTCGCCAGGTTCCGCCATTGATTACATTCTTAAAACCCCTCTGCTCCAGAATATGCTTCGCCTGGCCGCTGCGGCTGCCACTGCGGCAAAATACGACGATATTCTTCCTGCCATTGAATTTTGCAAACTGGCCTGGAATTTTATCCAGCGGTATATTTACCGCACCTTCTACGCTGCCTTCAGAAAACTCTGCAGGTGTGCGTACGTCCACTAAAAGCGCTCCTTCCTTAATGGCCTGCGCTAGGCTGCCGTTATCTTTTTTGCCGAACATGGCCGAAATGAATCCCACAGTCTATTTTTTTAAACATTAACAACAGATTTTTCTTCACAGGCAGTTACTGTATCCTGGCCTGCAAGCCATTCTTTCATACCGCCCAGAAAGTTTTTTACGTTTTTGAAGCCGTTTTTAGCAAGGATTGAATAAGCAATTGCCGCACGGTCACCTGCCTGACAATGAACAATTATCTCTTTGTCTTTGCTGAGCTCACTCAGGTTGTCCCGAAGCGTTCCTACAAAAAGATTATCCGCTCCTTCAATATGCCCAGCTTCATATTCTGCTGCTCCGCGTACGTCAACAACCTGCACATGATCTTTACCGAGGCAGGTTTTAAACCCTTCCATGGAAAGCACCGTTGCTTTTTGAAGCTCAATGCCCAAGTCGTTTACGTCTGTAATGTAGCCGTAAATATTGTCCAGGCCGATCCGCATCAGCTTACGGGTCAAAGCTTCGATTTGGCGCTCTTCGGCCACCAGGATAAATTGCTCCTGATAATTCAATAGCCATCCACACCATGTGGAAAAGGAGTCATTGTCCTGGATGTTGAGGCTTCCGGGAATAAATCCCCTGGCAAAATCTATCTTGTTACGGGTGTCTATTACGGTGATTCCCTTTTCATACGCCGAAAGAAACTCCTCTCTGGATAATATAGGATGCTTGGGAACTTCTATCAGCAAGGGGCGGTCGGCTTTGTTCAAGCGCTTCATCATGGCAAAATACTTGGGCGGTTCGGGTTGGCCGGATAAGAGATAGTCCGTAAACCCTTTTTCGTCGTCCCCATACTGGAATGCCCAGTTTCTGATTTTTTCATAACCCACCGTAGAGTTAGGCACCGCTCCTAGGGTTTTTCCACAGGCCGAACCTGCGCCGTGTCCTGGCCATACCTGAACATGCGCGGGAAGGGCAGCGAACTTTTTTAATGATTGGAACATTAGTTTTGCTCCTGTTTCTTTTGTGCCCACCAGTCCTGCGGCTTTCTCCAACAAATCCGGGCGGCCGATATCCCCGACAAACACAAAATCACCGGTAAAGACCGTTACGGGCTCGTCCGATGCAGGGTGGTCGGTGAGCAGAAAACTAATGCTCTCAGGGGTATGGCCCGGCGTGTGCATCACCTCCAAGCCAAGGTTGCCCACTCTGATTACATCCTTGTCTTTTAGCCCTTTGTGCGGGAACTGATATTGCCAGTCTTCACCGCCCTCGTCCGAAAGGTACATCGTTGCCCCGGTCACTGCTGACAGTTCTCTTGAACCACACAGAAAGTCGGCATGAATATGTGTTTCGGCGATGTGCGTAATGCGGAGATTGTTTTTCTTTGCTATTTCAAGGTAAACATCAATATCTCTTTGTGCATCAATTACGATTGCTTCGCCCGTAACCTGGCAGCCAATTATATAGCTGCCCTGTGCCAAGCTTTTGTCATAAACGTGTTGAAAAAACATAGTATTTTATTTAAATTGTCAGTTATTTTTTGTGGATACTATGCAAATTTCCAAAGTTGTGTTCTATTGTACAGTTACTTTTGTTACAAAGCGCCATTATAATCTCATTTGATTGTTAGGTAAGCATATTCGTCCTTCTTTGGTTCTACCCTAGATCAAGCGGTTGGCCTGATTTACGTAAACAGGCTTTCGTTCAAAAAGTCATTCCTGAATTTGCCGTTGCGGTCATACCGCGCCACCAGTTGCTTAAAGTCTGCCAGTTTTTCGTACTTCGACTGCAACAGTTTCGGGGTCATGGTGAAAAGTTTGGCCCAGTGGGGAATGGGATCAAAGGGGGCCAGTTGTTCCTCTACCAACTGAATAAGACCCGTCACCGTGTCGATGTCCTGCTTCCAGGTAGTGTGTATGGCCACGGAGTCTTTATGATAACAAGGGCTCATCCAGAATTCGTCCCCTTTAATAGTCCGGATTTCGGAAATGAACAAATGGGGGCTGATCTTTTCGTGTATTTTTTCCATGGCCAGGAGCGCATCGTAGGCATGTTCTATTCTCACAAAATATTCACTTTGAAGTTCTTCTCCCGTAGAGGGCTTAAAACCCATTTTGAAATGCGGCATTCTTTCATACCAGGGCCCCGGGATTCCCCGCTGCTCTGTCACCGTTTCCGCCGACTGCGTAGCCACCGGATGGATGTTTTCAGTAGCCAGCTTTGCCCCGTATAATTCCAGATCCGCCGCGGTAACCTGATCGGAGGCAATGCTTTTTATCCATACTTCGTTGATGTTTTTGTTTTTCCAGTCGGTAAACAGGCTTACGCTATATCCCCTGAACTGTAACTCGAGAAAATTGTTTTCCAGTTCGGCGATGGGTAGGTCAAGATACACCACCTGCGACATGTCAAAGGTGGGCAGCAGGTCCAGGGTAATTTTAGTCACTACGCCCAGGGCGCCCAAGCCTACGACAGCCCCTGGAAAAATCTCCGGGTCTTTTTGTTTGGACAGGGTGACCAACTGGCCTGAGGCGTCCACAAATTCAATGGCTGATACGGAAGAAGACAAATTGTTGTTCTTTATCCCGGAGCCGTGGGTAGCCGTGGCACATGCACCGACGACGGTAATATGGGGAAGGGAGGCGAGGTTGGGCAAAGCATAACCATTCTCATGGAGATAGGGTACAAATTCCCCGTATTTTGCGCCTGCCTCTACCGTAATGGTGTGGGCGGTTTTGTCCAAAGCCACCACCTTGTTCATTTTCTCCAGAGAAACCAGACAGTGTTTGCTATCCGCAATGCGGTTAAAGGAATGTCTCGATCCCAAGGCTTTGATCTTGTCGTAATTTTGCACCAGTTCCTGCACTTCGCCGACTTGGATGGGATAATGTACCTTTTCGGTACTGTAGGTGAGGTTGCCCGCCCAGTTTTTCAACGGGGGATTCTGGGCTTTGGGCGCACAGGCTACAATGGCCTGCTGGGACAGTATAACGCCACCGGCCAGTACGGGCAGGCGTTTCAAAAAAGATCTTTTGTCCATGCTGTTGTGTTTGGTCATTGTTGTTTATGAGGTGGTTAAATTAGGGAGCTTTTGTAGAACGTCCTATGGAATATCTTAAAAACAAGCTTCATCTGATGCTGGATTACAATCCGGAAAACAACATTCAACAAGCGTCCTTCTTCCGGGTGCCGTTCCCCGTCTCCTCGGTAGAAAGGTCTCCAGGCTTATACCCATTTTCATTTTCAAATTCCCCAACATGCGCTTTTTAATCTACATCTTATTGCAGGATCCGGCCGCGGTGATGTCCAACAAATGACGTATCCCGGGCGATAAAGCAAGTTTAGTGAAAAAAAATACAAATAAATGTGTCACAAATACTTAAAAATGTCGTATATTATCCCTGAAATCAAAACTGGAATGATTTGAAGGGGTATAACAAGCAGTTTTTATAAAAGGGTTATTAGAAGTTTATTTTTTAATCATAATGGGGCCAATTTAATAGCGTGCCAGTTTAAGAGGTAATCGTCATGAGGTTAAATTGTTTTTGGGAATACAAGAGGCAGAAATTGAATCGCCTTTTTTGAGTTTCCGCTAGCAATAAATAATTGTTTGAGTTAAAATTTAGCGGTATGGTAGTGTTGGAACTCCTCAACGATGTGTCCGGTCGGGCTTTCCGTTTGATACAGCAATACAAAACCAAGGAAGCGCTATTACTGACCAACCACCGCCTGCTGCAGGCAGTGTCGGAGCTGCAAGAGGCACGGGCGGCGGAAGAAACCAAAGTACTTCAACTGGAAAATGACCTGACCGCCCAGCGTGAGCGGCTTGGAAGGGACCTGCACGACTGTTTCGGCTCCCAGTTGACGCATGTGATTTCCCGTCTGGACTTACTGACCAATGGCGACCAACCGGATTATGACCAACTGATGCGGCTGGACGACTTTGTCAGGGAGATGAACCGGACGCTAAGGGAAACCATCTGGGTGCTGGACCAGGAGGCGGTGACCGCCAAGGCCCTGGGTGCCCGGATCCATAGCATGCTGTTAAAAATCTGGGAAGACCGGGAGACCCCAGTGCTCCACTGGCAGTTTCACACCGATTGCGAAGACCTGTTGATACAGCCGATTGTGGCCTTGCAGTTTATCCGTATCGTACAGGAGGGCACCAACAATGCGCTGAAGCATGCGCGCGCCACCCGCGTTGATGTCAACATGAAATTCCAAAAGCAGGCCCTTGAACTGATTATTTCCGATGACGGACAGGGGTTTGAGGACCGCAAAGAAAGCGTCGGTCATGGCATTGCCAACATGCGGAAAAGGGTGGAAAGCTTAAAGGGAACTTTTGAACTGAAAAGTTCGACGGGTGGTACCCGGATCGGCATCACCGCACCGGTTTGTCCTTAAAATACGTCATTTGACGTATTTCCCCGTACTTTTTAACTTTTTACATTTGGTTTCACCTTCGGATGGGTCCTATGGAAAATATTACTGTCGGTATCGTAGACGATGATGCCCAAACCAGGCAGGATATTAAGGACAAGCTGGCCTTAAGCGAGGAAGTGGAGGTCCTGTTCGAGGTGGATAATGGCCTGTCGTTTTTAGAGACTTTATACCAGGGCAATCAGCCCGAGGTCGTGTTGATGGATGTACAGATGCCGGCCATGGACGGCATCACGGCCACACGGCAGGCCAGGAAACTTTATCCCCATATCAAGGTCATAATGCTGACCATTATGGACGATGACCAAAAGCTTTTCGAAGCCCTTAAAGCCGGCGCCTCCGGCTATCTGCTTAAAGACGCCAGGCCCCAGCAGTTGCTGAATTCCATTTGGGAGGTCGTGGAAGGCGGCCTGCCGCTGTCCCCCAGCCTCGCCACCAAGGTGCTGACCTACCTAAAGGGCGAAAAACCCATTCCCCAGCCCCCGGATCCCTCCATGGAGATCTTGACCAAGCGGGAAAAGGAAGTCCTGGAATGCCTCAAGCGCGGCCTGCCCGTCAAGCTGATCTCGGAAGAGCTTTTTATTTCCCATAAAACGGTAAGAAAGCATCTGGAGCATATTTATGAAAAGCTGCAAGTAAGATCGGGGAGGGAGGCGGTTTTGAGGGGGTGAGGGTATCTGGGACGTCGCCCTTAGGAACAGAAATCTTTTACTACTCTGATTCTTCTACGTTCTAGCTAACAGAGTAGGCGTTAACCAATCCTAAATTTCTCATGAGACAATTATCGTTAGAAGAAATGGAATCGGTAAAGGGCGGTGCATATATTGATTGTGCACTAATGATTGCAGGTTTTGCAGGAGCTGTTGTCGCTTCATCTACAGGTTGGGGGATATTTTCCGGAGCTCTCTCATTTGCAGGAGGAGTAAGAAGCGCACAGGCATGTGAAGGTAGCTATTCTTGGTTCTAAGTCATTTGTATAGCAAGTTAAAAGGCAATTTCTTTTAACTTGCTATTAAACCCAAACAATGAGCAGGCACATTATACACATCGCTATTGCCGTTGTAATCGTAAGCATCTATGCCATTTTCTTTTGGCAGAAGATGCATTTGATCCAAAAAATTATATATTGATCAGCAACCTGGCCGTTTTTTTTATCTGCTGATAATCGTGGTTGAAATCGGCAACAACCATTTTCTTAGAAAAAGCCATTTCAAAGCATTTTCCATCAGTCATGGACGGCTAATACTTAAAAGAATAGGTTTGTTTTATAGACAAAACTATCTATGGAAACTGATTTTGATCCCCCCGGTGATCATCTTTTTTTCAAATAATGTTCCGCTCGGAGAAAGGTTTCTGTTTTACGTGCTTTCTATAACTCAAAATTTGTTTACCATATACCTGATGATCACCCTGTTCGACTTTTTTGAAGTGAAGGCTGCCCGATACGCCGGGTTACGATATTTGTGGAACAAAGAACGGAGATGTCCTTTACCGACTATATCACCGAAACTTTTTTCGAGCCGCTACAGCTGAACAATACCTACGGTGTGGTATTAGGAACCGACCAGAGGATGAGAGATCCCTTTCTTGAATCTTACCTGACCGTACTCGAAAACGGTACTCCGGAATCCTTTAATACCTGGGAGAGCAACATGTCGGGTTTTGTCGCCGACGGCAATATTGTGTCAACACCGGCCGATATATCCCGATGGATAGAATCGCTTATGACCGGGCAGGTCGGTATTTCGGCCGCCAACATAGATCTGATGAAGGAGATGTTGCCCGGCGATGCGGGCAACGAGCGATATGGGTTGAGGTTGACCTTTGATGAAGGCTTGGGTTACGGTCATGACGGCTTTCAGCTAAGCTATTTATCAAGGCTTCGCTATAATCCCGACACCAAAACCACCGTGCTGGTCGTCGCCACGTTTGTCTATATTCCCGATACCGATCAACCGCAACCCGGCCCTGAATTTCTGGAACTAGCCTATGGCTTACGGGATATGGGGATACGGGGGGCCCAAATTGTCAATCGATAATAAATGAAACGCTCCCTTTTCTTTTCGGGGAAAGCCTTGTCTATTCTTCGCATTAAAACCTTCTGATTACTTGCGTCACCAGCTATGTTCAAGGCAATCGTCCAGGCCGGATGCGACACGTCATCAATGTTTTTACACTCTTAAATAACAAAGCAATGATATCAAAAAAAACTCCCCACAAATTAAGCCGAAGGAAGTGGTTACGTAGTGCGGCCGTTACGGCGACCGGTGCCGTCGCTCTGCCTTCAATTTTTATAAGCTGTAACGATACCGATGATGCTCTTCCAAAGCTGGGGAGGGCCCCGCCGCCGCTAACCCACGA
>DATGOS010000568.1:0-4600 GCA_035305725.1 Cyclobacteriaceae bacterium | reverse complement strand
AAACGGAAAATACGCGGCAGTACACCGAACCAACAAAAAAGGAGACATCCGAAGCAACATCCATGCGGGAGGGGTAGCTGTAAAGGCCCAGATCAATGACAAAATTCTAGAGCTTGCCCATATTGTAGGACCTAAATTGGTTAATGATGGAATGTTTGTGGCGGGGCTGGACATCGTCGGGGACAAAATTATGGAATTCAATCTTTTTAGCCCCGGTGGTCTATGGATGGCTGAGCAATTGGAGAAACAAAAATTCGCACAGGCGCTAATTTCCTCTATAGAAAACAAGGTTAGGTATAAGAGGCATTATAAAAACAAAATTACAAACGCCAGGCTGGCCACCATGGAGTAAAAACAATGCCTCCCAGTCAGGCGGGCAACAAAAATCCAGCGTAAAATAACGCTGGATTCTTTTCTAGCTGGCGAAGTATATTTCATCCATTGCCTCTCCGGGTGGACCTTCTGCCCTATCAGGATTTAGGTGGCGGCTGTCGACTAGGAATTGATGGTCATGCCGAGCATTTTATAAAAAGCTTTAAGAATGGCGGGGTGACCCGGCCATGCGGGAGAAGTCACTAGATTGCCGTCTTCCACTGCCTGGTCTGCCGGTACATTTTTCCAGGTGCCTCCAGCCAGTTCTATATCGGGACCTATGGCGACATAAGCCGTAAGCGTCCGGCCTTCCAAAACCCTTGCCGCTGTCAGGATCTGTATGCCGTGACATATGGCCGCCACCGGCTTGTCCTTTTCAAAGAAATGCCGGGTGATGTCCAACACTTTTTCATTCAACCGGGTATATTCGGGGGCACGGCCTCCGGCAACGTATAGCCCGTCATATGCTTGGGGATCTACCTTGTCAAAATCAGCAGTAATGGCAAATCGGTGTCCGGGTGTTTCCCGGTACGTCTGGTCTCCGACAAAATCGTGTACGGCTGTGGGAACAGTATCCCCTGCATTTCTGTCTGGCGCCACCGTATCCACATGCAATCCGACAGAAAGCATCGCCTGAAACGGTACCATGGCCTCATAATCCTCTACGTAGTCGCCGACTAACATCAATATTTTTTTGCTCATAATCAATGGTTATTTAAAGATAAAAGATGGCTTTAATTTACCCAAAATACCACAATAAAAAAATCGCCCGTATTTTCCCTTTCCTTTTCTTTAATAAAATGTACCTAGTCCGTGTGGTTTAAAAATGGACGGTGTACATCAATACCGGTAAAAGCGAAAGTTGGTTAAGGTATTCTACCTCACCGGTCATGTCGTTGTAATAAGGAGCAATCTTTGCGGAATGGTTGGTCAGGTTTTGAACGTCCAGCTTGAGCTCCTGGCTTGTTCTTTTGCGGTCTATCCTGTAGGTAAGCGCGAGATTAATGAAAAAAACATCATCGCCTCTGCCGGAAAATGCCCTTTCCTCATCCCAAACCACTTTATCTTTTGCAACAGATTCCCCGTGATTAATGGGCGTGAATCTCCTTGCACCTAAAAGCGAGATTTTGGAGTTTATTCCGATTATTCTTTTCTTTTCGGATCCTGTGTTTAGTTGAAATTCTTTTCCGAACAGGACGTTGCCCGCGTAGTTGCCGTTGAACATGGTATTTCTCGCTATTCCGTCCATGGCTTTGTATTTTGAATCGTACAAAGAGGCGGTGACCATAAAATAATAGCTGTCGTGGAAGTACCTTTCCAGGGTAAGCTCCAAACCCAGATTCCGGCCAGTGCCTTGATTGACCAATATCCTGTCCGTAAACCAGTCCGCTTGATTAATCAGCGAATAAGAGCTTCCCGCCTTGTTTTCTATTGGAACTTGATACAACCGCTGGTAATAGGCTTCCGCCTTAAAGGAGAGGTTAGCACCCAGTTGGTTTTCATACCCTGCCACATAGTGGGCGGCTTTGGAAAAACCCAAATTTTCGTTGGGTGTGGCATCGGCGCCGTTTTCATTAGGGATAATGCTGAAGTAATTGGTAAGCGATTCCATTTTACCATGGATGCCAAATCCGGCGGTAATTGCCTGGCTGGGATGAATCTGCCATCGCATGCTTGCCCTTGGCTCAATGTTTAACGTTCTATTGAGGGTAGTACCGTGTACATGAAGGCCGCTGACAATGGACAGCTTTTCCGAAGGCCGGAATTTCCAGCTTACAAACCCCTGCAAATGGCCCGCATCGCCCTCCATATCCTGGTCGGTGACAAATTCCTCTGTCCCCTTATCAAAGTATTTATTGTAAAAGTTAAAGTAGTGTTGGGTATAAATGATTCCCGTCTGTAAGTTGTGCCGGGCGTTAAATTTATGGTTCAGCGTGGACGCGCCTTTGATTGTGTTTTTATTAAGCTTACTGTCATAAAGCGTTTCGAGCACATCCAACTCATTGGGTTCATATCCTTTGAATCCGCTGCCATTCTGGGACAGAGAGATGCTGTTTTGCAGGAATGTTTTCGATCCCAGAGGCCAGTACTGGGTAAGTCCGATCACGCCCATATCTGCTTTGTAATTCCCTTTTCTCAACAGATCTTCTTCATTTTCTTCGGAAAATTCTTCTTCCACGATGCTGCTCTTACCCCCCAACCCGAATAGGGAAAACGTGCCAAAACCTGCTGTCGGTAGATGTACCTTAAAGGATACATCCTGGTATTTAGGTATGCCGCCGAAATTGACCAAGCCGAGATCATTTAACATGGTGAGGGTGGAATACCGGTAGTTTACCAGATAGGACGACCCACCTCCTCTTGTAAACGGTCCCTCTAGGGTAGCTTCAGTGCCCAGGATTCCTATCGATGCGCTGTATTCTTTTTGCTGGTTGTTTCCCTTCCTGAGCCGCATGTCAAACACGCCGGAAAGCGCATTTCCAAATTCAGGTGCAAACGCGCCTGTATAAAATTCAGAATCGGCAAGCATGATGCTGTTTAGGGCGTTGATAGGGCCTCCGGTAGCTCCTTCGTCAGAAAAGTGGTTGGGATTGGGAATTTCGATCCCTTCCAGTCTCCATTGTATGCCCTTTGGGGAATTTCCCCTCACAATAATTTCGTTGTCGCCCGATGCGTCCCCGGTCACCCCCGCATAGCCCGAAGCCATCCGGCCGGGATCATTAAAAGATCCCGCGTATCTCTTGGTCTCCTCCACAGTAAATCCCCGAGCGCTCACAAGCGCCATCTCATTTGCTATGTCCGACTTTTGCTGACCCGCATGGATGACCACTTCATCCATTCCGATAAGCGATTCCTGCAACGCTACCTCAAGCACCGTCTCCTTGCCGGAGGTGAGTAGCAAATGGGAGAGTATTTTTTCTTCATAGCCTATGTAACTTATTTTTAGGTTTGTTCTACCGATCGGCACATTCTCTATGCGAAAATTTCCCTGTTCGTCGGTGCTGGCGCCCAAAAAGACGTCAGACCTCAAGATGACTACATTTACCCCGGGAAGCGGCATTCGGGAATCCTGGTCTGTTATTTTACCCCGTATCGTTTGGGTAAGGCCTTGCGCCCGGAGCATAGCAGGGAATAGTGCGATACTCAAGAGAAGAGCGAAGGTGAAATTTTTTGAAATTCGAGCCATGGCATTGTTAGGAAATTGGTGAAATAAATTCGAAGTAGGTCTTACATTTCCCTATCATGACAAGCCATGGGGCTTTTACCCCTATTCCCCCTAAAGGATTTTTTAAAAAAATCGTCAAAAAAAATAAAACCATCTATCAGATACGCAGGAAGGAGATACAAAACGAATATCCGAAACTGATCCACTCAGCCACTATGCTGCCCATGGGAAGACATGACGCCTTTTTTCCCGATCCATCCCAGATGTGTATGTTGGAAATGATCACTGAATTTAAGCCCATAGCCAAAAATCCTATCCATCGCGGCATGCCCAAATAAGATCAGCCCGGATAGGGTGACTAGAGGACTTCCCAGCAATGCGCCCAAAATAAATACGGTAATGCCCGTGAATTTATGGTGAAAGAAATTGTACAGCCAAGCCCCTGTTCTCAAGTTGAAAAAATAGCCCACCATGGAAAAGTCCGGCAACAAAATGAAGGCGGGAAACACCCACCAGGCGTAGTCCAAACGGCTAAACAGGAAGATAGAAAGCAAAAACTGCCCAAATTCTTCGAGTTTTAAAAGGTTGTTCATATCCTTCAACTGCTTAAAAAAATTTTAATCAAATATATTCATTTATTCGTTCTTTATTTATGCTGGCTTGTTTAATTCGAAGAGCCGGTCTTTATGGCGGGCGAAAAATCCGGAACGGCGGGCGCTTCTCTTCTCAATTGTGTCGGCTGCCCGCATCACAATGATCCTATTCAAACGAAACAAATATTCAAACGGATGTCAAAATCCTCCTGATTTTGAACCGCGGCAATCAGTGAATTACTTCTTCCCAACGACCTTAAATCCCTTCCGGATAATATTTGTTCCAAGTCGTCCATAGTTCCCCGTCAACCATAAGGCTAAAGGAAATTCCTCCTGGCGGATTTAAATCTCCGCCTTATCTTTTTCGAACACTTTCTATCCTGATCTTCAAAAATTATATCTGTAGCCCCACCAACAACCCCTAACCATTCATCATTCATCAATCATAATTCATCACTCATAATTCATC
>DATGOS010000567.1:0-3041 GCA_035305725.1 Cyclobacteriaceae bacterium | reverse complement strand
CCACAAAAAACGGCAACAACAAAATGCCCAGGAAAAAAAAGTTGATGCTCACTTTCATGATCGTCGGTTATAGTTTTCTTGCCATCATTATCCCGTCCCGAATGGGGAGCAAAATATTTTCAACCCGGGGATCATGCTGTACTGTCTTGTTAAAATCAAGAATTGCCTGCGTATCCTTTTGGATCTTGTCTCCTTCCTTAACCAGCACCTTGCCCGACCAAAGCGCGTTATCCGCCAGCACAATGCCGCCTGGGTTGACCCTTTCAACGATCATCTGATAATAAGTGATATAATTTGCTTTGTCGGCGTCGATGAATACCAGGTCAAAATTCCCTTCCAGACGGGGAATGAGGTCCAGCGCATTTCCTATTCTGTAATCGATCCTATCCGACAAACCCGATTTATGAAAAAATTCCCTGACCATGGATTCCAACTCCTCATTTATATCCAGGGTTACAAGCTTACCTCCCGGAGCCAGGCCCCGTGCCATGCAGATGGCGGAATAGCCCGTATATGTCCCTATTTCCAGCACAGACGAGGGGCGCAGTATCTTTGAAATAAATTCGAGCAACCTTCCCTGTAAATGCCCGGACAGCATGCGGGGCATCAAAACCTTGGCATGGGTTTCCCTTGAGATTTCCTTTAACAGCTCATCCTCAGGACTGCTGTGTTCCTCGCAATATGCCAACAGAAGTGGGTTGAACAATTCCATATTATTTGGGCAAATAGGTGAGAAAACTGAACTGCTCCTCGTCAAACACCTCCTGCGCAATGTCCTGCAGTTCTTCCGCGGTGGTGTTGCGGATGAGGTTGAAAATGGTGTCCAACGAGTCTATTTTATTTTTATCCAACAAGGTTTTGCCGTACACCAGCATCAGGGATACGTAGTTTTCTTCTCCCATAGCCAGTTGTCCTACGGCCTGCTCCTTGGCCATGTGAAGTTGCATGGTGCCGAGTTTTTTTTCCCTTAGTTTTTTGATTTCCTTCAGCACCACTTTCCGTGCCTTGTTTGAGGTAGATTCCTCGGTGCCGTAGAAGATTCCCACAAATCCCGTGTCGGTATACGCCTGATAAACGGATTCAATATTGTAAACGTAACCGAATTTTTCCCTGAGCGCCAGGTTAAGCCTGGAATTCATGCTGGGGCCACCCAAAATGTTGTTGAGTAGGTACAATTTAAACCTGTTTTGGTCAAAAAGCGACAAAGCAGGCTTGCCGATGGCGCAGTGTGCCTGTGAAATTTCTTTATAAACAACCCTGTTTTTGGGGGAATAGTGTTGGAAGCTGCTTCTGGTGAAAAGGCTTCTTTTTGCCGGAATGTCGCGCAAAAACGGCTCCACCTGCTTGAGTACCTTCGAAAAGCTGATATTGCCTACCACTGAAAAAACTATCCTGGAGGTGTCGATTCTGCTGGCAATGAAATTCAGAAAATCCTGTTGGGTAAACCTGGACACCGTTGCTTCGGTACCGAGAATATTCCTTCCCAAAGCATGGTTCTGAAAAACTGCCGCATCAAATTCATCCTGAATGGAATCATCCGGAGAATCACGGTACATGGCCATTTCTTCAAGGATTACCTGTCTTTCCTTTTCTATTTGTTTTGGCGGAAAAATACTGTTGAACGTGATATCGCAAAGAAGCTCGGCGGCCTTGTTAAAATGCGTCTTAAGCACGCTGGAATAAAAACAGATCTTTTCTTTGGTGGTGTAGGCGTTAAGTTCGCCGCCCACGGAATCCAGCCGGTTCAAAATATGAAACGCCTTTCGTTTTTTAGTGCCTTTAAACGCCATATGCTCCCAAAAGTGGGCGAGACCTTCCTGTTCGCGGGATTCATCCCTGCTTCCGATATCCAAAGCAAAGCCGCAGTGAACTAATCTGGTATGGGTGATTTCTTGGTGAACTATTCTGATTCCGTTAGGTAATTCCTTTAAATTATATAACATTTATGCCAGTACACTTGCAACGACAAAATTACAAAATTAATAGAGTTTTTCCCGATATTTTTGTCAGGATAATAAATATGCTAAATTAGGGACCGGAAATTTTAAGTATAATAAATTCAGATAAATGGCAAGACCATCTACTGTTTCGGTCATCATCAGCACCTACAATGAACCCCAGTGGTTGGAGAAAGTGATCTGGGGTTTCAGTGTGCAAACCATACAGGATTTTGAACTGGTCATAGCCGATGATGGTTCGGGGCAGGAGACAAAGGAAACGATCAGCAGGCTCAAAGGCCAGACTGGCCTCAGGCTACGGCATGTCTGGCATGAGGACAAGGGTTACCAAAAATGCATGATCTTGAACAAGGCGGTGGCCAGCCAAAAGTCCGAATACCTGATTTTTACGGACGGGGATTGTATCCCCAGAAAGGATTTTATAGAGATGCATCTGGAAAATGCCGAAGAAGGGTATTTTTTGTCCGGAGGAACGGTCCGGCTTCCTTTGGAACTGAGCAAGTTTATTACCAAGGAACATATTGTCTCCCAAACCTGCTTTAACAAGGATTGGCTCTTAAACCATGGCCTGGACCCCAACTTTTGGAAAAATCTAAAACTTACACGTTCCATAGACCTGGCCAAGACACTAAACCGCCTGACCACGGCACGCAGCACCTGGAATGGGGGGAATGCAAGTGGCTGGAGAAAGGACATCATCAGTGCCAACGGATTCAATGAAGACCTGAAATATGGCGGACAGGACCGGGAATTCGGCCTGCGGATGAACAACATGGGGGTCAGGTCCAAACAGCTAAGGTTTAGTGCCATCTGTCTGCATCTGGACCACGAGAGGAGCTATAAAACCGAGGAAGCGATCTTGCAAAATCTGATCCACAGGAAAAAGGTGGTGCGGGAAAGGATCACCAAAATAGACCAGGGTCTGGATAAATATTTGTAGCATTGCATCTATGTGGACATTGTTGTTTGACCAGTTAAGGAGGGATTACCGGGACAAGATCCTGTTGAAGCTGGGCAGGCTCGAAAAGCCCTTTATGAAGAACAAGGAGCTTGACATCATCCGTGAAATTTTACTGAACCTAA
>DATGOS010000566.1:0-6634 GCA_035305725.1 Cyclobacteriaceae bacterium | reverse complement strand
GCTGTTTGGCTATATGTATTATTTTTTTACGGAAGCAGCGGGATTTCCGAATACGGTGGCCCCGGCAGGAACGTCGGCAATTACCACTGACCCGGCTCCCACCCTGGCATTTTTTCCTATGTTGATGCCGGATATCACCGTCACGCCAGAACCTATAAATACTCCTTCCTCAATTTTGACGTGTGGATTGATAACCGATCCGGCTCCTATCTGTACGAAATTTCCTATCTCCACCTGGTATTCGAGGGAACAATTGGAGTTGAAAATCCCATGATGGCCTAGCTTGGCTCCTGCACCGATTGTGACTTTGGCATTAATGAAATTGCCATGGCCCATTTCCGCGCTTTCGGCAATAGCGGCAGTGGCATGAATGGCGTTTATCGGCTGCACCTTTCTTTCCTCGTTTAGTAGCTCCACCAGGTGTTTTTTATAAACATTGTCATCCACGGCTACAAAGGCTTCGCATTCCGTGCCTAATAGCTTCAGAAATTTATCATCTTCGATATGGCCCAAGACGGTGATGGTATTGATCTCTTTGCCGAAGAGCGCTTTGTCCTCATCGAGGATGCCGTAGACCATCACATTATTGCCCCGGAAAATCTCCAAAGCCGGAACAGCAAGTCCTTTTGCGCCAAGAATTATAACCGGTTTATCCATAATTATAGACGATAATGGCTGCAAAAATATACTAAATTAAGCTTTTAAAAAAATTATACGCTTAGGGGCCGCAGGAGGGCCTGTCCGATTTTACATTCCAGGCATTTCTTATTCAGGCAGTAATTGTTGTACAAGCCGATCATGCCTTGGGTGTCGAATGCATTCTGGGGATTCCACTGGTGGGCTTTGAATTTTTGGATGATCCGGTTATTTTCCGGCGGGGTTTCCTGTAGCAGGTCGAAGCATTTTTCCTGCCAAAGGCCGTTGTCCGTAAATTGGCCGTAGGCATACCAAAGAGGGACGAGGAAATTAATCGCCAGCAGGTGCAAAATTTCTTTGGTGATATGACGCAGGTGCTTTTTGTTCGTTTTTTTGCCGGGATAATAGTGAAGCTGCCAGTAATCAGAAGTTTGAGTATTAAAAAGATCTTGAATGGAGCGTATGCTGGCATCTTCCTGAAGGATGGCTGAGCAAAGGTTTGGGCTGCTGTGCAGTATGGCGGCAATTTGTGCCAGCCTGACTGACGGATAGTTGGCCGGCCGTACCCTCATGAACTTCCATTCCGAGGGGAAGATACTTTCTCCCAATCCATATTTATTTTGATAAAAATGAAATTCCTTCTGTAGGTAAAGCGAATATGCATCCCTGGCCTCACCCCTCAAAAATCCCGCCTGCCCCAAGAGTAGTGCTTCCTGTACCGCCCGGTTTCCGGCATGCTTTTTTAGCAGCCGGTAAGGCAACATGCGCGCCAGCTTCAACATGGTTTGGTTATTCACTTTGAAGCCGAAGCAGAAAAAGAGCCAGCGGTAGGTGGTTTCTTCCCAGTCATTGAAGGTGCTTTCTAGGATTTCATTTACCAGATGGCTTTTTTCAAAAAACCTTTCCACCAGAGATTTTTCCAACATGGAAAATTTGATGATTTCTTTGACTTGGTCCAGGTCCTGGCTGCAGAGGATGTCCGGCTTTCCGGTGATCAGTCGTTCATAATTTCTCAGCACGTCCAGGTATATTTTTCCTCTCAGTTCCAGGGTAGGCACCGGCGTCCCGTCCTTCCTCAAAATTTCCACGTCATGTTCCCATACTACATGAAGGATGACCGCGTCGTACCTTTCGTCCGTGCCGTGACTATGGGCGTTCCAATCGGAGGACTTAAGGTGGATTTCCACATGGCCAAAATGATCCAGTTCGCCAAGTTTGATTTGGGCTTCATTAAAATCTGGTCCTTCATGAAAATTGTGAAAGCCTATCTTCTTTACCAAAATAGGAATTTCACTGGTGGTGGAGAGCTGGTTTCGGTCAAAATACTGGTACTTCCAAACCAGGTGTAAGAAGTTTTCCTGAAAATTCACCATAAAAGTACCTTTAAAAGTGAAATCCCAACTAAAACGACTTAAATTAAACCAATTTTTCTTCTGATGAAATATTTACTTATGATTTTTTATTGAACCGAGTAATTTTACCCACAATATTTTTCTAGATATTGTTGCATTTCCTGCTGCATTTTCTGCGCCTCTACTTGTGCGGCCTTTCCAAAATCCGCGTTTGATGATGCGTATATGATCCCCCGGGAGGAGTTGACAAGCAGCCCGCAGGAGGAATTCATACCGTATTTTGCCACTTCTTCCAGGTCGCCCCCCTGGGCACCTACGCCAGGCACCAAAAAGAAATGTTCGGGGACAAGCTGCCGGGCAGTTTGGATTTTTTCACCTACCGTGGCCCCGATGACATACATGGTATTTTCGTCCGAACCCCAGGTTTTGCTTTTTTCGATCACTTCCTGGTAAAGGGGCTTGTCCGAGTGCAACTCCAGCAGTTGGAAGTCCGCACTGCCCTTGTTGGAGGTCAGCGCCAGTAAAATGGCCCATTTTCCCCTGAATTCCAGAAAGGGCATAATACTGTCCTTTCCCATATAAGGGGCAAGGGTCACCGCATCAAAATCCATCGTCTCAAAAAACGTTTTCGCGTACAGATTGGCGGTATTGCCGATGTCGCCTCTTTTGGCGTCCGCAATGGTAAAAATTTCCCGGGGGATATAATCCAGGGTTTTTTGAAGACTTTCCCAGCCTTTGGGTCCCAGCACCTCGTAAAAGGCCAGGTTGGACTTGTAAGCAACCGCGAAGTCCGCTGTTGAATCTATAATTTGCTTGTTGAATTCAAACATAGGATCCGCTTCCTTTAACAGATGTCTGGGTAGCTTGTTCAAGTCCGGGTCCAGTCCCACGCACAGGAAAGATGATTTGTTTTTAATCTGTCTGAACAGTGTCTGCTTATTCATAGGTCATATTAAACATCAAAAAACCATGGCAGTTTGTCATGGCTTCAAAAAATAATTGTTAGGGCGTTTGGCTGCGGGAAACCGTTTAAATAACAACCGGTTGTCGCGGCACTAGCGTAAATCAATTACTTCAACATCCGGATGTTCTTTGGTATTGAACACAAAAAAACTGTCAGGGATGTTTGCCTGAGCATCGATTTCCCGAAACTTATAGCTGAAGGTTCCGCCTATATCATCCTTGATTTCCCATTCCACCAGATACTTTCTTGCCTTGTCAACAAATAAGGTAATTTGCTGAAACTGGCTCCTGCGGTCTTCCGCATTAAGTTCAATGATTTGCACTACCCTCCCGTTCCGGGTCTCCTCTCCCAGGTACTTATAGTTATACCCTTTTTTATAGATGTTGTAAATATTGGAGGGAGTTAGTTCCTCCATATCTTCCTCTACGGTATTGATGGTGACTTCCTTAAAGTTGTCAGACTTGATATAAGTCCATACCGTCTCTCCGTTGTTATAAATCTCCTGATCATCCAGGACCAGCCTATACTTGTCCCCTTTTACGGTCACTTTTCCCTTGTTGGTTTGCACGGGTGCATCCGGAGTATTGGAGTAGGTATATTCAAATTCGGCCGTTAAGCCGTTGAGGGATTTGTAATTTTCACTGACACTGTTGAGAATTTCCTCTGCTTTGGGATCTTTTTGTGCCTTTGCCCCAAATTGTATTCCGATCCCAAAAAGGACCAGCATCAAACATTTATTTAACATCATTAAAATCTTATTTTTAGAGGTTGCCCAATAACTGTTCCAAACTTGATTCATCCTGTATCAACACCTCCCGGGCCTTGCTACCTTCAAAAGCTCCCACCACGCCGGCCGCTTCCAGTTGGTCAATAATCCTCCCTGCCCGGTTGTATCCCAGTTTCAGTTTCCTTTGAATTAATGAAGTACTTCCCTGTTGATGCAGCACAATAAGTCTCGCTGCCTCATCAAATAGCGGATCGCGGTCAGCCAGATCAATGTCATCCAGCCCTGAATCTGAATCCTCACCGACAAATTCAGGCAAAATATACGCATCGGGATATCCTTTCTGGCTTCCAATCCAGTCACAGATGGCATCCACTTCAGGCGTATCCAAAAACGCACATTGCAGCCGGGTCATTTCGGAACCATGGGACAGGAGCATATCCCCCATGCCCACCAATTGGTCGGCACCCCCGGCATCCAGGATGGTCCTGCTGTCAATCTTGGACGTAACCCTGAAGGAAAGCCTGGCGGGAAAGTTCGCTTTAATGATGCCGGTAATGACATTGACGGAGGGGCGCTGTGTGGCCACGACCAAGTGGATTCCTATCGCTCTGGCCAGTTGGGCCAGCCGGGCGATGGGCGCCTCTATTTCCTTGCCCGCGGTCATCATAAGATCGGCCAGCTCATCGATCACCAATACGATATAGGGCATAAAGCGGTGACCCAGCTCGGGGTTCAACCGCCTGGCCACAAATTTCGCGTTGTATTCTTTAAGGTTTCTACAACCGGCGTCCTTAAGCAGGTCGTAGCGGTTGTCCATTTCTATGCACAGAGAATTCAGGGTATATATCACTTTTTTGGTATCCGTGATAATTGCCTCTTCGGAATCCGGTAGTTTGGCGAGAAAGTGCCTTTCGATCTTGTTGAACAGGGTTAGCTCCACCTTTTTGGGGTCGACCAACACAAACTTAAGTTGTGAAGGGTGCTTTTTGTAGACCAGGGAGGCAAGTATCACATTCAGCCCTACTGATTTTCCCTGCCCCGTGGCACCTGCCATCAACAGGTGAGGCATCTTGGCCAGATCCATCACGAAAACCTCGTTGGAAATGGTTTTTCCCAGGGCGACGGGAAGCTCCTTGTCACTTTTCATGAATTTCTCCGTACCCAGTACCGACCTAGCCAGTACCAGTTCCCGGTTTTTGTTGGGCACTTCTATGCCTATGGTCCCTTTGCCGGGAATCGGCGCAATGATCCTGATTCCCAGGGCTGCCAGGCTCAGGGCAATGTCGTCTTCCAGGTTTTTGATCTTGGATATCTTGACCCCGGGGTCCGGAATGATCTCATATAGGGTGACCGTGGGCCCAATAGTGGCTTTGATTTCCTGAATGCCGATCTTGAAATTCACCAGGGTCTCCACAATTTTGTTTTTGTTTTCCTCCAGTTCCTGCCTGGATACCGTTACCCTTTGCTGGTCATATTCGTTCAGCAGGTCGATGGTGGGGTATTTATAATGGGGAAGATCCAGGGTGGGATCATAGGGATCAAGGTTTTCTACCTCTGAAACCGTCTTTTCTTCCCGTGGCTTGGCAATGGAAAATTTTTTCGGAGCGGAAGTGTCTGCAGGAACTTTCTCTTCTTCAGAAACCAATGTTGCATCTTCTATTTTAAAAGCAGGCTCAGCCAAGGACAATTTGTCTTTTTCCGGCTTGGTCTGGATGGTCCAGTTTTTTTCTTCAGCCGGCTCTTCCTCATCCAAAGGATTCATCTCCGGAGTTTCAGGCCGGGGTTCCTTATCTATCGGCTCGTATTTTCCAGGCGAGGGGGCGCTTGAAAACCCTTTAATTTGATCTATGTTAAAAAAGAAAATTACAAAAATCACTAAAGAGCCGAGGATCAGGATCAAAGTACCCCAACCCAAAAAGTCATCAGCCAGCAAGGCCAATTCATATCCGAATCCCCCGCTGAGGAATCCCAGGTATTGATAATTGTCTGAGACATGAACCACATACCCCATGAACAACCCCAGCCAAAAAAGGAAAAACAGGCTGAAGGAAGCATACCGCGACAAAGAAACCAGCGACTTTTTGAAGACCAGCCTAAAACCCAGGAAAAACAACAAGGGCGGAAAGAGAAATGCGGCCAGTCCGAACCAGCGAAATATAAAATAATGTGAGACCGTGGCTCCCGTGTATCCCAGCCAGTTCCTGGCTTCGGCGGCGTTGGAACGTATAGGACTGTCGGGATCTCCCAATACCACGCTTTGATCGGCCTGCCCGGTGAACAGGTAACCCAAAAAAGCCAGCAGCAAAAATGCGGCAACCATCATCAAAAGCACCCCAATGGAGAGGGCAATCCGTTTGTCTTTAAAGGACCAGGAGAAAGACTTGCCTGGTTTTTTGACTGCGGGTTTATTTGGTTCCGTTTTTTTCCTGAAAGTATTTGATTTATAAGGAGTTGAAGCCATAATTCTCACACAATACGCATTAACGTTTAAGATAAGGCATATTTTTAAAATAGAAAAACCTTAGTTTTTGAAATAACGTGAAAGTCCCTTTTTAATTTCCCTGACCATTCCCGGTCCTTCATAAATGAGCCCGGAATAGACTTGGACCAATGAGGCCCCGGCCTGAAGCTTTTCAATAGCGTCGTCGGAATTGAATATACCTCCCACGCCTATAATTGGGAAACTCCCCGCTGATTTGTCGTGTAGGTATCGGATTACCTCCGTGCTTCTTTCTTTCAGTGGCTTTCCGCTGAGCCCGCCCGCACCTGCAGCATCCGCCTGGTCCCGGTCTGTTTTGACCGATGAACGGTCAATGGTCGTGTTGGTCGCAATGACTCCGTCTATACCGGTTTCTCCCACGATTTCGATAATGTCGTCCAATTGCCCCTCCGTCAGGTCCGGGGCAATTTTGAGTAAAACCGGCTTGGGTTTAGCCATTTGTGCATTGGCTGATT
>DATGOS010000565.1:0-2938 GCA_035305725.1 Cyclobacteriaceae bacterium | reverse complement strand
TTCTGGAAAGGCCGCGGTAGTCGACCCTCCAGTTGGGGAGCGGGAATTTAGGAAACGGGCTTAATCCCACGTCCGTGGCACTCTTGCCCGAATAAGCGGCCAGAAAGGCAGGGATCAGTACGTCCTGGCCATTGATGTTGTATTCTCCCCCTGGGTTTTCCACTTCCAGGCGGCTTTTGATGGTGGACCTATAGGATTCAAAATCCCGGAACAGGGGAGAGTTGTTTTTTGCATCATCCCTGGCAAAAGCGGTCTTGATAATATTGTAGCTTATGCCATAGCCACCCAGTCTGTTAGGGTTGATGGATCCATATCCCGCGGTACCTTCCAGGTTTCTGAAGATCTCACTGTATTGACCTGTCTCTCTTTTCCTCAGCTCAAGAACGATTCGGAAATCTCTGAAGGGCTCTACCGTAGAAGTCATTTGCAGGTTCCTGGCCTCATTTTGTCTAAAGGTTTGGGTAAGTTGGGTGCTGGGGGCAATGATCCCGTTGTTGGCCAGGTCAAACCGGATGTCGCTGTGTTGGCTGCCAAAAATAAAGCCAAGTCCGGGATTTATAAAACTCCTGTCCATACCCAATAAACCGGTGTTTTCCATATACCCGGGAAGGAACGTTCCCCTGGTGATTTGGTACCTGAAGTTGATGTCCTTGATCATCATGGCAAAATTCAGCAGCGCATTGCCCAGGCCATCCGAAGCGGGCACTTCCTCTTCCTCTTCTTTCGGTTGTCTGCCGGGAATGGTAGGCCGTTTTGGGGTGTTCAGCCGCTGCAGTCTTTTGCTCTTGCTGTACAGCTTGACAAAGTCCAGCTTTCCGTTGATGGACCGGTCCTGCGTGTTTTGGATTACATTACCCAAGGTATCCTTCTGGCCTATTGATCCTGTCAGCCAACTATAAGTCGCTTCGTACCTGACATCGGCATTGATCCAGTCGGTAAGCGGGATTTTGTCAAAAGGAACTGAATAATTGGCCACGAATTGATGGTTGTAATTGGTGACCCTCCCGAGCCTTTTGATGTTGGCCCGTAGGGAATCAAGCTTGTATTCAGTGTCCAGTTCCCCTTCCGGCTCATCTACCACGGCATTAACATTGGAACTGAAGTCCAGGGACAGGTTTTGGGTGAGGTCCCAGTTCAGGTTATAAAAGCGATTGATAAAAAAACTTTTTTGAAACAAAGGATCGACCCCAGCCGTGGAAAGTTGGTCATTCCTGTTTTGGGTTTTCATATACCTTCGGTCCACGTCTATCCTTGCGGACAAGAGGCTTGGGACCAGATTGAAGTTGATGTCTCTGATGAGCTGCAAGTATCTGCCGCCAAGAAATTCCGATTTGCTGAATGGTTCAAAAATCAGAGGATCGGGCTGATAATTATAGGAAAGGTTGCCGTTATAGGTCTCGTAAATGTAACTCTCCGTTTGGATGTTGCTCTGACGCACCGAACCGAACGCATAGGAGGCGGAGAAATTTTCCAGATCGTAGATCCTGTTGGTTTCCTTTTCCGGGTCCCTGATTTTCCGGACATTGTTCAGGCTGAAATTTTTTCGCTTTGCCTGGTCAAGGACCAGATTTTGGTAATCCCTTCTTTCCTGGCTTGTTCTGAACTTTTGCAGGGTAACCTCAAAAGGTACATCAGCATTCAAAGGATCAAATTGTGGGGTAGTTTTTGAGTTTTCGAAACTCAGGTACAGCGGAATGCTGAGTCCTAACCCCGAGGGAAGGAGTTTATCCACGGATACGTTTGCGGAGACATCGTATTGGGTAGTGGACTCCCTTGCCCTTTCCGAAAGCCTGGTTTCCAGACCGCCAAACCCGAAGGTATTGTGGCGTATGGAGGAGGAGATCACCGCCACATCCGCTATCTGGGCGTTTAAACGTGCATTGGCCGCCCAGCCGGAAGATTTGTTGAAGTCAGTGACCCTGAGTTCGTTGGCCCAGATACAAATAGACTTACTTCCTCCTCCGGCTGTCCCGGGATTCTTTATCCCAATCATCATCCCCTGAATCATGCTCAGCTCAGGCCGCCCCACTACAGTGACGTTGTACTGCCTGATGCGTTCGGTATAGGCTAGGTTTTGAGGATTATGGTTGTTGTCCCTTGATGCCTTTACTCCGACTATTTCATCAATGGCAATGTCGATTTCGTTTTCAAGGGGCCAGATTTGTCTGGGATCCCTTGTCCCTGGTGGCGTGAGCTGGAGCGGAACCTCTATTTCATAATAGTTGTCGGTATAATCTGTTCCCATCCGGATAAAAGCCGTCATTTCCCCGCTCACAGCTTCCTGGCTTTCGGCATGTAAAAACATTTTTAGCCTGCCATACTGGACCAGGTCCTGGTTCACGTTTTTGAAAACAGCCCGGGCGTCTCTTGCCTGTAAATTTTCCACACAAAGCCGCAGGGATTGCTCGTTAAGTTGCCTTTCCACAGTGGAGGTATTGTCGCGGTCCCGTTCTATGCCCGGAGGCAGGACATAAGGGCTTTGGGTTTCACTGCCCTGTCCGTTTTCCTCAATATTTACCACGCCCACAGTAAGGTTGGAATTGTCCGGCTCCGGCACCTCCGCAAACCCCCGTTGAAACAGGGATTCCTGAAAGGCCCTCCATTGGCTGCCCACGAACTGGAACTTTGCCATGCGGAGTACGACGGGCTGCTGGAAGTCGGTAAGGTAGGTCCTGATAAACCGGATGGATTTATACCCGGAGATGCCCCCGTAGCTGTTGTCGGGCTGGCGGATGGGGATCCGGAAAAGATACCATTTTACTTCCTCTCCGTTCTCATAGTGGACCACCTGGTCTACGATGTTGTTACGGCCCACCTCCATTTCGGTAGGCCGCAGTTCCACCTGATATTCATAATAACTTTCGAGTTCGTTAAGGGTATTGTCATTGTTCAGGTCCTCATTGTCCGGTACATTTGATCCGGAAGGGGTGTAGGGAAG
>DATGOS010000564.1:0-5177 GCA_035305725.1 Cyclobacteriaceae bacterium | reverse complement strand
AAGCTTAATGTGGGTTTTATTTTATGCCTTGCCTGCTGGATCAGTTCCTCATCGTTGGAAGACAAGCCCTCAATGTATTTTTTCTTCAAATCCTGGACAGACGTATATATCGCCTGAAGTAACTGGGTTTTGAATTCCACGTCCCCTTCAGCCATTTCATCCACCCTGTTAAAGTTGATGTTTTTGGTTATGTTCATATAATTGTGTTCGTTAATAAAAATTAATTCTGTAAAATCCCCCTTGCTCACATGGGAAAAATATTATCCTCCACCATTCTGCCCGGAAATACTTTATAAAAAAACCTTGAAGAATGCACTTTATTGCCACGGTACCTGTATTTTTGATATATCGGTAAATACTTTATAACCTGTTTGCGGGAAGAATATAAAGATAAAAATAAAAAACAGAATTTACATTGGGTTGACTTGAAATAGTTTTCATCTCACCGAATCGTCAATTGAAGTGCCGGACAACGTAGACACCTTAAATCTAACCTGTTATAGACCATGTGGAACGTTTTGTATCGGATTCTATAACAACGATCACGGGTTCCATAGATTGCCTGTCATGTTAATAAACTTTAAAGCCACCGGCCGATATTGATTTTATCCGGGGAATTTATCTTCTTTACAAAAGAAACCATTTCCCATCCGTTTCTGTATTTGCATGCAAAACAGGCCTTCAAAAAAGATGAAATCCAAAACCTTACTGATATTTACCCTTTTCCTTAGCATTTCTATGCGCCAGGTTTGGGCCCAATCCCCGTTACATTTGGGAGAAACTTCCAAACTGATGAAAAATGCCCTGGCTTCCATGGAAAAAAAGGATTACCAAAAGGCGAATGCCTACTTCCGTGAGATCATTGACAGCAATATTCCCATTCCGCAGGAAATGCCATATTATTTTGCTGAAACGCTGTTTGAACTGAAGCAATATGACAACAGTGCCAATTTTCTGAACAAATACCTGGAAATTAACGGCTTCAAAGGGGACAACTACGAGTATGCCAAGGAACTGGAAAAAAAGCTGGTAGCGCCCCTAAATGAAATTAAATCCTGTCAACTGTGTGACCGACGGGGGTATCGCTACAAGACCTGCTTCACCTGTGAGGGTACCAAGTCCATTGAACAGGACTGCGGCTATTGTAAAGGCGCCGGGATCGTGGGCTGCAGCAGGTGCGCCGGCTCCGGACTGGTCACCAAAAAGAACATTTTTGAAATTATCGAATATTTTGAATGCGAAAGATGTGAGGGAAAAGGAAGACTTACCTGCCCCAGTTGCGAAGGATCGAAGCTTGAGGTGAGCGCCTGTAGAACCTGTCAGGGAAGCGGGCGTTTACATTCCGAAGTCATATGCAACCATGCCGGAGACGGGGAGAAGATCTAAGTTCCCCATCGACAATCTTGCCTTCGATAGCTCCTTCTCTTCCTGGCGAAGGCTGAAGACCGGAAAACCGTCCGCCGGAAAGTGGCAGATCCAACCGATACGGCTGAGTTTTATTGTTATTCGCAGTATGTAGCCGATGCTTCCCTGGCCTGTTCGTGGTCCAGAGCGACGGCTTTCTTTAAATCCGCGCAGGCAGCGGCATTCCTTTTCAGGTTTAATTTGAGCATGCCCCTGTAATAAAAGGCCTGTCCGTAATCGGGGTTCATATCAATGGCCACGTCATAGTCTTTCAGGGCATTACCGGTATTTCCAAGTTGGTGATAGGCCCTTCCTCTAAGAAAATAGGCGGTCGGGGGCGCTCCGGAAAGTTCCACCGCATAGTTGGCATATTGCAAAGACATTTCATGCTGCTGCATTTTCTGGTACAGATTGGACAGGCCCAAGAGTACCTGCGTGTTCTTTTGATCTTCGCCATAAGCTGATTTAAAGTCGCTTTCCGCAGCCTCAAGTTGCCCCAACTCCTCGTATGCGCGCCCCCTGTGGTACAGTGCTCTTATATTTTTGGGATCATTTTCCAGAATGCTGCTGTATACAGATACTGCCTGCTCATACTTCCCGGCCTCAAACAGCGCGTCACCCTCGTTGGAGCTTCCCTGGGAACATGCCCCGAGCAAAGCAAGAACAAGAAACCAGTAACTGGCCTTAAATTTATGATTCATGTCAGAACTTTCAATTTTAGATATTACCGGATACCGCAACAACCTGCTTCCGCCAAAAGGTTCATTGATTTATTTTTCCCGGTCCGGAAACCCCTTAAATGGCCACGTTGTTTTCCCTTAAAGCATCATTCAGGGAGGTTTTCAGGTCCGTTGATGCTTTTCTCTGCCCGATAATCAAGGCGCAGGGCACCTGAAATTCGCCGGCACTGAACTGCTTGGCAACGGATCCGGGTATGACTACCGAACGTTCGGGCACAAAGCCTCTGTATTCTTTGGGTTCGTCACCCGTCACGTCAATGACGCGGGAACTGGAGGTGAGCGTTACCCCGGCGCCTATTACGGCCTGTTTGCACACCCTTACTCCCTCAACGATGATCGCGCGGGAGCCAATAAAGGCGTTGTCCTCAATAATAACCGGCGCTGCCTGAATGGGTTCAAGTACCCCTCCTATCCCCACTCCCCCGCTGAGGTGGACATTTTTTCCGATCTGGGCACAGGAGCCTACGGTTGCCCAGGTATCCACCATGGTGCCACTGTCGACATACGCTCCGATATTCACATAAGAAGGCATCATGACCACCCCACTCGCAAGAAATGCGCCATATCTTGCCAATGCATGCGGAACCACCCGGACCCCTTGTTTGGCGTAATTGGTCTTAAGCTCCATCTTATCATGGAATTCAAAAGGCCCCACTTCTATGGTTTTCATTTTTTGTAGCGGAAAGTAAAGGATGACCGCCTTTTTCACCCAATCATTGACCTTCCAGGACCCATCCTCCAGGGGCTCTGCCACCCGCAGCATACCCGTGTCCAAATCTGCAATGACCGCCTTGATGGCAATCTGTACTTCTTTTTCCTTTAGCAGTTCACGGTTTTCCCAAGCATTTTCAATGAGATGTACTATTTCCATTGTTCGTTATTATTTGTACGTTTATGATCGCATGAAAAAGGTCAAAATTGCAATTGCCTCCGTATTAAAGCCGGTGACGGAACCGAGGGCATACCGCAAGCTGGCCATTTCGCTGCGTGAAACAAATAAATACCACATTAACATCATAGGGTTTTACGCAAAAAGATTACCAAAGGAGCCAGACATTGAGTTTACCTGTATCTTTAAACGCAATAGAACCCATGTTACCAGGATTTTGGCGCCTTTCAGGTTTTTGCGCCGGATAATCAGATACCGGCCCGAACTGGTGATCGTGACGACCTATGAGTTGCTGCCCTCGGCAGTTTTGGGCAAGCTTTTCTTAGGCTACTGTCTGGTGTATGATGTCCAGGAAAATTACCACCAAAATGTCTTGCAGAATTCCCCTATGCCGAGACGCCTACGCCAGGTCCTGGCTTTTGCGATAAAAGCCGTGGAACGAGCGACTCATTTCTTTATTGATCATTATTTTTTTGCGGAACGGTCTTATCCGGCCGAACTGAGCTATATGCGACGGTATACCCTGTTGGAAAATAAATATAGCCCGCCGGCCTCCGCCCCTGTCCCTGCGACACCGAGCGTCGGAGCCAAAGCCCGCTTTCTGCTGACCGGGACCATCACACCGGTTTATGGTGTCCTGCAAGGGATTCACTGGTTCTTGTCCCTACAGCAGTACTACCCGGAAACGCACCTGAAAATTACAGGGCATGTTCCCCAAACAAATTTCCTCCATGACCTCAAAAGACGGTACGGGAACCATCCCCGCATAAGTTTAAACCTGTCGGGCCGCCCTCTCCCCTACGCCCGAATCCGTCAGGACATGCTTGAAGCGGATATCCTGCTGATGCCCTATGAAATCGTCGACAGCATAAAATTCAAAATCCCCACAAAACTTTTTGAGGCTATCGCACTGAGAAAACCGCTGATAATTTCCGAAAACCCGGTATGGGAAACGCTGGTTAACCCTTATCCCGCGGGCCTCTCCGTTGACTTTGCACAGCCCCTTCGGGCAAGGGAACATTTCGAAAAACTGCTTACCCTTCCCCTTTATCAGACCGCGCCGGGGCGGGAGGTTTTGTGGGACTCCGAAGCTCCCAAGCTTACCCGGGCTGTCGAGGCACTTTTGTCCTGATTTTCTAAGTCTTTTTAAACGGAAAGGACGAAACCCGGTGAAAATCTACACTTCCAGTCCCGACTTTTTTCCTCTTTTAAATTAATCCTCTTTCACAAAAAAGTCTTTGTCCTCCCGGTTTATATTGTTGATATACAATTCATTAGTCTGTTTTTTAGCTTGATCTAAATATTTTTTCAAGCTAACCAAATCTGTTGTTGACAACTTAACTTAGGTTATCCACATATGTTTTAGCCTTCCGAAATATTTTTTTTAGAAATATCTAAACATTATATTTGTACCGGAAAAGCGCGCTCGCCCATGAAGAATAAAAAGGATCTCATGACAATACTGTCCTATGCGGAAGAGAACTACCTTAAAGCAATTTATCACCTGTCGGAAGGTGGTAATAAAGGGGTCTCTACGAATGATATATCCAATGAAATGAAGACCAAGCCTGCATCGGTGAGCGATATGTTGAGAAAGCTGGCGGAAAAAGCGGTGATCGACTACCGGAAGTATTATGGGGTGACCATCACAGAGGCAGGGAAAAAAATGGCCCTGCAGGTGATCCGAAAACACCGGCTTTGGGAGGTCTTTCTGGTGGAAAAGCTAAAGTTTAGCTGGGATGAAGTGCATGAGGTGGCCGAGGAACTGGAGCATGTAAAGTCGCCGCTGCTGATGCAAAGGCTGGACGAGTACCTGAACTATCCAAAGTTCGATCCCCACGGTGATCCCATTCCGGACGAATACGGGGATTTGAAGTCAAGGCCCCGCCTGTTGCTGAACGAGCTTGATATTCATGATACGGGCCAGATTGTGGCGGTCAAAGACAGCAGCGCGGCTTTTCTCCGGTATCTGGACAAAGTGGGCGCCTATATCGGCGCCCGGATAAAGGTTTTGGAAAAAGTGGAGTTCGACGGATCCCTGGAAATCCTGGTGGACAACAGGAAAAATCTATTCGTCTCCAGGGAGGTAGCATCAAACATCTTAATTCTTCAGTGATGAAACGCCGGCCTTGGTTTTCTTTTTT
>DATGOS010000563.1:0-3543 GCA_035305725.1 Cyclobacteriaceae bacterium | reverse complement strand
TTCATCACGGTAAAGAGAAGGTTTACTTTGCCATATCTCCCTTCCGCACCCACACTGGTAAACCTGTAGTTTTTTTCCTTCATGAATTCAATCAGTTCCGGTATGGGTTCCACGGTGATAACCCGCACAAGTACCCTTCCTATAGCCAGTTTTTCTTCAATGACCATCCCAAAATAGGTGCCTGCCGCAAAACCAGCGGAAAATGCCAAATAGGACAAGGGATTGTCAATATTTTGAATAATCTGGCTAATCGCCAACAGCCAGATCAATGCCTCAAAAAATCCCAGCAGCGGTGCTATTGTCTTTCGCCCATTCATTACAAACATTACCCGGAGGGTGTTGATGGAAACATCGCACACCCTGGCGATGAATATAAGGAAGGGCATAATGAGATAGGAAAAAATTCCTTCACTTATTCCGAATGATACCAGATATTCCTGCATATTTGATTATTTGTCCAAAGTTAACAAGCTTTGGGAACAAGGTCTAATATCCTGCCTTAGACTTTTAAATCCCGGCCCACCTTTGAGCCCAAATAGGTAAATGCCAAAGAACAAAGGACCAAAATCAGTATAAACAGGTTCCAGTCAACAGCCACGTCAAAAATCATCCCCACCAGCAACGGACCTATGGACGCCAGATAATATCCCAAAGATTGTGACATCCCGGACAGGGCAGCTGTATCCTGCCCGGTGGTTCTCAGACCGATCAAGGTATAGGCCATGCTAATACTTGCGCCCAGACTGAAACCCACCAAAGTAAGTCCTATATAAATTAAGGCCATGGAACCGGAGAGAAAGGTCAGGTACCCCAGCGTATAGGCCAGGCCCAGCGCAACGGATATTTTTATTTGTTCCCGAAACCTTACCGCGACCAGCGGGGCCATAAATGTACCAATCAAGCCCACCACCTGCATCAGGGAAATAACCAGTCCCGCCCGCCCCGCACTCAGTCCGCGGTAGATCAACATGTCCGGCAGCCAGGCAATCAGGGTAAAAAACATAAAAGACTGCAATCCCATAAACATGCTTACCTGCCAGGCGAGCCTCGATTTCCAGACATTGGTTCCTTTCGGTTCATCCGCTTCTTTAGGAAGCAACTTTTGTTTCTTCACCTGGGGGATCCAAACCAAAACCGTCAGCATCACGGGCAGGGCCCAGAACAGCAACGATCCTCTCCATCCAAATTCCAACGCAAGGGGTATGCTGATTCCTGTACCGACCGCGGCAAATAAGGACAGCCCCGTCGTGTAGGAACTTGTCATCAATCCGATTTGATGGGGCAAACGGCTTTTTATCAGCGGGATCAAGAGCACGTTACAAATCACAATTCCAATTCCTGTCAGTGCTGTGCCTAAAAAAAGCAGAAAAAGGCCGCTCTGGACCCGTATCACCAGCCCTACAAGCAGGATGATCAAGCCGACAAGTATGGCCCGGACATATCCCAACCGAATCCCGATGGCGGAAGAAAAAAGCGAAAAAGTAGCGAAAGCCAGCAGGGGAAGGGTAGTCAGAAAACCAGCCAGGGTATTGGAAAGATTCAAGTCCTCCCGGATCGCTGGAATCAATGGCCCGACACCGGTAATGGACGGCCTGAGACAAAAAGAAACCAGGACAATCGCTGAAAACAGCATCCAGTTGGACTGTGGCGGACCGGATTTACTTTGCATTTACGTTTTGTTAATCATTGTCACCAAGCTATGCCCGTTTGATCGCCTCTTCACGGCTTACATCTTGTACGCCTTTCGTTCGTGAGTACAGTCTTCATGGCTCCTGACTGAATCTTCAGATTTTTTAGGGCCGCTAACTGTTGCTTAAGATCAGGTCTTTTACACATGCTACCCACTTTGGGCTGGCATTAAGGCTGGGCACCAAATCCCAGCGTTCTCCGCCCAATGCCTGAAACTCTTCCTTATACTGTTCCCCAACTTCAACAGTGGTCTCCAGGCAATCTGCCACAAACGCAGGAGAAAACGCCAACACCTTCTTTACGCCCGCTGCCGCCAGTTCCTTTATCACCTCGTCCGTGTAAGGCTTGATCCAGGGATCTTTTAAGAGCCTTGACTGGAAGGAGGTCTTCACCTTGTCCTCTGGCAGACCCAGCCGGTTGGAAATCAACCGGGTGGTATGAAAGCATTGTGCCCGGTAACAATATTGGTTTTTCCTGGTCCTTACTGCGCAGCAGCGGTCGCTTAGCTGGCAGTAGCCATCACTGGAACTTTTAAGAATTTGCCTTTCCGGAAGCCCGTGGTAGGAAAACAAGAACATGTCATAATCGTCTTTTTCCATCATTTGCGCCCCAATCTCGGCCCAGGCTTCAAGAAAAAGCGGATGGTCAACAAAATCATTAATGAAAGTAATAGAAGGGATGACCTCCCAATCCTTGGTGATTTCCATCACCTTGTCCACCACCGTGCCAGTAGATGCGGAAGCATACTGCGGGAACAGCGGTACAACGATGATTTTTCTCACATTGGCATCCCGCAGTTTTTTTAGCCCCTGGGCGATGCTTGGAGATTGGTACCGCATGGCGATCTCTACAACATACGACTTTTCGTCCAGGTCTTCCAATAATTTATCCCGCAGATCCTCAGCATGAAACAGGAGGGGGGAACCCCTTTCCGTCCAGAGTTTCCGGTATTCCTTTGCGGATTTGGGCGCCCTGAAAGGTGCAATGATCAGGTTGATCAAAAACCAGCGGGAAATAAAAGGAATGTCCATCACCCTTTTGTCCATCAAAAACTCCCTCAGGTATTTTCTGACATCGCCCGTGTCGGTGCTGTCGGGCGTACCCACGTTTACCAGCAATACCCCCGTCTTTGCAATACTTTTATTCGTCATTATACTTGCGTCAAAACAGAAATGAAATTCAAATACAAAAGCCCGAGCTTGACTAAGCTCAGGCGTAAGTTATCATCACAAGTTGCTCTTATTTAAGGAGTCGTACCTGGTGCGGGTGGCGTACCTTGTGCGGGTGGCGTAACGCCCAGTTTAGCGATCACCAGGTCGGTAAACGGATCATCTTCTTTGGTATACAGCAAGACAGGCGCCTGTCCGGCAGTCTGTGAGAAAACATGCGTATAATTGTTCTCGGCGGCTACTGCATTGATCGCGTTGAAGACTTTCTCCTGTACAGGCTGCAACAGTTCCTGAAGTTTCCTTTGGTAGGAGGTCTGCGCATCGCCCTGGAATTTTTGGATTTCCTGTTGTAATGCCTGCAACTCCCTTTCCTTTTGTGTCCTGGCGTCTTCCGTCATGGTTTGCCTGGCCTGTTCATAACTTTGCACCTGCTTTTGAAAATCCTGTGACTTGGTGTCAAGCTGCGCGCCCAACTGATTGCTATAATCCTTAATATCAGCATCAATTTGCTCCATTTCCGGCATTAAACTCATAATGTACTCCACATCCGTGTAGCCAATTTTGATATCCTGTGCCTGTGCTACAAATCCCACGCAAAACAAAGCGATTGCTGAAAGGATGATTTTTGGTTTCATAATTCTGGTTTTCATTAATTTTAATTGTTTTCTAATCCTAACTCTTCTAT